>CAZFQF010000046.1:0-8240 GCA_964520725.1 uncultured Muribaculaceae bacterium
AGCTTTTCATCAACTTTAAAGCCAGCTACCGAAGCATCAGCTTCTTCCAAGCCTACAAATACTTCTTCAGTCATGGTAATACTGTCATTTAAATCATAAATATTTTCAAGGGCGACTAAGACCGTAACTATTTTAGTTAAAGAAGCTATTTTCGTATTTTTATCAATATTTTGTTCATAAATTATATTTTTATCAGTTAAATTATATAATAAAATATTCTCGGATTTAGTATCAAGATTCCAAGCTTTAACGCCTGTTATAAATGAAAAGTATATTAAAAATAAAACTATTAAATATTTTTTCACTTTATTAACCTCCGTATTAAATGATATCATATTTTTCAAAAAAAATGTTAACTTTAATTTTGATTATAATTTTTAAAAAAATGAAAAATTCTTAAATTTAAGATCTGATAAAAATATCTTTTCTTAAGATTTAAGAATTATAAATTTTAGTTATTATTAATCTAAATCATGTCTAGCTAAGATAGCAGCTGGAGTTTTTCTGACTATACTAAATATCGGAATTAACCCAACTAATAAGTTAAATACTAAACAAATTAACATTGCTAATAAAATAATATTTGAATTTATCATTATATAAGATTTCAATCTATCGATTTCAGTTAAAACTTTTAAAATATATCCCATTAGAGCTATTCCTGATGCACAAGCAATGAAAGTTATTGCAATAATTTCTCCCATAAACATTTTATAAATGTCACTTTTCTTAACTCCAATAGCTCTAAAAATTCCGATTTCTTTAATTCTTGATAAGAATGAAGAACGAATCATTAGAAATATTTCAATTAAGGAAATTCCGATCATTATTCCTGATACAATCATAGTTGTTAGAACTGAATCTCGCATCTCTTCTTTATATTCCATTTTTGCTTTAGTATAAGAATCATCAATATTTAAATCTAGACTTCTAAATGAATTTAATGTTTCTTCTTTATTTTTAGAATATATCGTAATATTTTCACTATTTGTAATTAAGTTATATTTAACGGTTTGTGGACTTACTAATAAATAATTATTATCGCTCATTGAGGTATAATATCCTACAACAGTTAATTTCGTTCCATTAACCTTAGTATCAATCTTCTTTTTGAGTGGCATTTGATCTCTATTATTATAATTTACTACTACTTCATAATCATTCGCTGGCCAAGAACCTTTTTTTAAGCTGAGATCATCTTTTAAAATATTAAAGTCTAAAACTTTTTCTTGCCCCTCTTCTCCCACCAATGAATCGGCAGTTGATCTATAATAGCCCCCATACATTTGTGATTCATCTACTGTATTAGCAATAATGTTAATAAGCTGAGAGTTATCTACATAAATTGAAGGATTTTCTAAATCCGTAATCCCTACAATTTTGAAATTTTTTAAATTTGGAACACTGACTTCTCTATTTAATAATTCATCAACATTATTTATTCCAATATATTTCTGAATATGATTAGCAAAAGTCGTATCTATTACCATTTTATCAATAACAATCTCTTTTTCATTTTCAGGCATTCTTCCGTATTTTAATTGGTTTGCATTTAGCATCTTGATACTTGATAAAGATCCTTTTAAATTATCTGTTAATTCAACAGTTTGATAGTAATCATTGTAGTTAATGTTGAAAGAAACTAGTGAATTACCAGGAAGAAGATATTCTACATTTTCATTTTTCTCATATTCTAAATAATCTTTAACGTTCAGTTTTTTCATCACGATCTGTAGATAATCTTTATTGTATCTAATGAAATCCTTGTCTTCAACATTTAGAACCGCAAAAGTTCTAGATAAAGATAATAAGATAAACATACTTGAGGCAAAGAATCCTAGTAAAAGTAATTTTTTCACAAAACTATAATCAAATATTTTTTTAAAACCGTTAATAATTAATGTAAACAAATTTAAAATTGAACTATATCTCTTTTTAAGACTTTTATTAATCACTTCACTAAAGTTAAATTCATATTTTTGATAAACTGATTTATCAATTTTTTTATAATGATCATTGACTAACTCAATACTTGAGTTTTGATCGATTACTTCAATCTTTTCTTGAGAATTATTTTTGATATAAATATTGCCATTCTTAACTATTACATCAAAATTAACTCGCTCTTTTCCATCAAAATAAATTTCCATATCAATATTATCTTTATTTATTTTAGTATGATTTTCAAAATCTTTTAAATAAATATTGTTTTCTAAACGATAATCTAATTCTTCTGAATGTTCATTTTCATAATCATTTACTATTTTACCGTCTTGTAATTCAATTACTCTTGAGGCATAAAATTTTGCTAAATCATTTTCATGAGTTACTAAAATCACTAATCTATTTTTAGATATTGATTTAATTATATTCATTATTTCTAAAGTATTACGTGAATCTAAGTTTCCGGTGGGCTCATCCGCAATAATAATATCTGGATCTTTAACAATCGCTCTGGCAATTCCTACTCTTTGACGTTCCCCACCGGATAGCATTCCTGCATATCTATTACGATAACGATAGATATTTAATACTTCTAAAACATAATTAACTCTTGTTTTTATTTCTTTTTTATCTTTGATACCTATCATTTTTAAAACTAAAGCAATATTATCAAAAACACTCATGTTATCTACTAGCTTATAATCCTGAAAAATATAACCAATATTTAAATTTCGAATTTTATCGATCTTACTAACTCTTTTTTTAGTAATTCTTTGACCATTAATATAAATTTTTCCTTTATTAACTTTATCAAGTCCACCGATAACATTTAAAAGTGTAGTTTTACCAGAACCTGATGGTCCTAATAAAGCAACCAAACCGGCATTTTTAAATTCTAGGTTAGTATCGTTAATAACATGAAGTTGATTCTTTTTTCTTTTATTAAAGTATTTATGAACATTTTGTAAAGTAATCATCTTTACACCTCCTCAGCAATGGTTTTCATTGCTGATTTTTTAAATAAGCTTTTTGCAAATTTACTAGAAATTAATTCTGTCATTCCAATTAAAATTAAGTAAGTAATAATGTAATCAGATAATTTTAAATATGTTAATAAGTCTTTTAAATATGTGAATTTTATATAATTAAATTTTACTAGCATTAGGAATATTATAATCCCGAAATAAGCAATATTGGAAATTGTAAAAAGTTCAATATCTAAAAGTTTTTTACACACTTTTTTAGATGCTCCTAAAA
Organism: uncultured Muribaculaceae bacterium; assembly: GCA_964520725.1. GTDB lineage: Bacteria > Bacillota_I > Bacilli_A > RF39 > UBA660 > DUUS01. Next base: position 3,202 of record CAZFQF010000046.1, read on the forward strand.
TTCTGATAGTTGTAAAATATACATTTCGGGATTTTAAAATTATTTTAATAATAAAGTAAGAAATAAAGAACATTACTACAACTAAAACAATTGTTACTACTACTTTAGCTATTCTTATAACTTGAGATAAAGATTCATCATAGTTAACTAAAGCATCTTTCATTGCTAAAGTATTAATTCCCAAAGATTTTAACGAGTCATTTGTTGAATCTATTTCTTTAATATTTTTAATAAAAACACTACTCTGATAAAAATTGTTATCAAATAAATTTTGATAATCAGCTGGATTTATGTAAATTCTACCATCATTTTCTACAGCATATTTTTCTCCTGTTAAAGAGGTGAAATTATTTTTATTATATGTTTTTCCAATAGTTAATTCTTGATTTTTTTCATAATAAACATTTTTATTATTAATTAATAACTTTTTATTACGACAATTATAATTCGTACAAGTAAAATTTAAATTCTCACTAACATAAGCTTTTCCAACTGGAACTTTATCATTAGGAGTAATTTGCATATTTACATCCCAAAACTGAACATTATATTTCTTATTAGATAAAGTAAGTTCAAAGTTACTATATCTCTCATTAGCTTGTTTTCTTACACTTCCTAATATTTTTTCGGTTCCATAGAATTTCATTTCCGCATAATAGTTTTTTGAATCGCTATATTTTATTCCGACAATTTTATACTTTTCTTTGCTTTCAACATTATTATAAATATTGATTAAAGCAAAATCTTGATCTAATAATTTGCTTTTAGCATTAGACATATAATAATCATTTTTATCTCCAACAAGAATTAATTCATTATCATTTTCAGGCATTCTTCCTAAATCTAATGTCCCACTGAATTCTTTCTTATCTTTTAAAGGACCATATAAATATAAATCATTAGCCATTAAAGAAATTTCGTTATCTAAAATCAAATCATCTTTAATTACATAATCAATATTCTTAATATCAGTAATTTTTTGATAATCTTCATCCGTAAAATAACTGCCATCTTCCTTTTTAATAATTATTCTTTTATCATCAGTATTTTTAAAATAACCATTGTACCCTGCTTTTGTTTCTTCATACTCAGCTTTTTTAAAAGAAGAATACTCTAAAAGAAGAGCTGACACAATAAATAAATAAACAAATAAAATAAGCAGGAATTTAGGAATAATATTAAAAGTATTTCTTAATCCTAAGCGCAGTTTATTTAATTTAGAAATATTTTTATATTCGCTAACAACTGGTTTAATATTACTTTCAGTTTTTAAAAGCCTTTTATCTTCAACTATCCTTCCATCATGCATTTTAATTTTACGAGTAGCATATTTTTCGACTTGCTCATAATTATGAGTAACAATAACTACTAATTTTTCTTTAGATATTTTATGTAAAATTGATAAAATCGAAGATGCCGATTTAGTATCTAAGTTTCCAGTAGGCTCATCCGCTATTATAATTGGAGTTTCTTTAGCTAAAGCACGGGCAATTGCAACTCTTTGTTTTTGACCGCCTGAAAGCTTAGAAACTTTAGTTTTTCTAAAACGAAATAAATCAACTTCTTTTAAAATATTAAAAATTTTATCTTTAACTTCATTTTTTTTATAACCATTAATTAATAGTACTAATTCTACATTTTGATATACAGTATAACTATTAATTAAATTAAAGTTTTGAAAAATATTACCAATATATTTTTTACGATAAACTTCAAATTCAGTTTCAGTATAATGACTAGTTTCAGTACCATTAATATACATTTCTCCTTCTTCGTATGAATCCATACCCGAAAGGACATTTAATAAAGTTGATTTACCACTACCAGATTCTCCAGTTATAACTACAAATTCACCTAGTTCAAACTCAGCACTTACTTTAGTAAAACCACTGGCTATTACCCCTTTATTATAATAGAATTTCGATACATCTTTTAGCTTTAACATAATTTATTCTCTCCTATATATAAAGTATATCACTTAACCATCTAGTTTTGCACTACTCAAATAAATAATTACTATTTTCGACATAAAAAAGCTAGAAACTTTTGATTTCTAGCTAAAACATAATTAATTAGAAGAATTTTAAACATTATTATTTTTTTAAAAATTTAATTTTTAAATCATTGTTTTCCTTACAGTTTCATTCAGTACTTCTTCTCTATTTTTAGAAACATCAAATGTTATTATTTTGTACTTTTTAAATTTTTTCGAAAAATATTTATTACTTTCAATAAAATAATCTATATTATTTTTAAGTTCTTCTTTACTACAATAATAAGTCCAATCATCTTCAGTATCATAATTTTTAACATTGTTATATAATTCTTTACTAGTAATTTTATTATACGTTAACCCAATAATAAGATATTTTTCTTTATTAATTAGAGGTATTACTTTTTCAAAATCAATATGAACTCCTTCAATAACATACTTACTACCATTATAAAAATTTGGTCCTTCAGATAGTTCTTCTAAATATTTAATTAAAAATGGAGCAAATTTAGCCGCGACTTTTCTATCATTATAATCATGCCTTATTCCTAAAAGAGGAAAAGCTTTTTCGAAACTACATATAATATCATCAAGATTAATTATATTATATCCTAACTCGTGATGGATTTTTCGAGATAAAGTTGTTTTACCAGATCTCGCTGGACCAATTATTAAAATGTTTTTATCCATAAATATTACCTGTTTCTGTTCTTATTTAATTTTATTATATCATACTTTTATATAAATAATATTTCCACCTTAATCAAAAAAATTTTTAGAAAATTAATTAATTATAGAAACAAAGAACATATTTCCCACTATTGTAATGCAATTAGATGCTTTACTCATAAATTACAAATCCTGATAAATCAATTATATCGTAATCAAATTAACTTAGACTGAAGTTTCAATCATTATTAAAAATTAGTTTCTTGAATTATTGATAGATTTCCCTTTAATAATATTGGTTTAAATCCAATAATTTCTTCGGTTAAAAATCCTTCAGGAATATCATTCATTATAAATATTTTTTTATTCATTCGATAAGCATCATGCATTTCGAGAAAAGTAGATCCTCCAATATAGTTATCTATTCCATTTTTAGTATAATTTAAAACTAACAAGGCATCAACTTTAGTAACTGTTTCTTCACTCATTTTTCTTAAATTTGCTATCCAATCTGCAAAACCTTCTTCATCACGATATTTTGTGATAAAGCTAGGTTCATTATACCCGTTTGGCAAAGCTACCTCATATCCCATTTTTTCTAAATTATCTTTAATATCGGAAATTTTATCATAAAAAGTAAAACTACATACAATCATTATTTTCATATTTTTTCCTCCTTTTTCTAATGTGATTATATAACATATTTTATAATTATAATATAATTATTTTAGGATATTCTTTAATTCATTATGAAAGTCAGATAATATTGCATTATTTTTTTTAAGCTCAACCATAATTTCACTATTTACCTTTTGTTACACCAAGCCTATTAATCCATATTATCTCTTAAGAAATTTTCTATTTCTCTTAACAATTCGTCAATATCTATATCTACAACTTTTATTGCTTTCATAAAATCACTAATATAATTATATATTAAATATAAAAATTCATCAATTCTACTTCTTATTTTAGTAAAACAAAAACCGTGAATTTTTCCTTTATTTCCACGGTTTTTTATATATTTCGCTCCATAAATTTGGAATTCATGTCAATGGTCGGGTATGTCTTATTCGAAGTTGAGACCGACAATTGCAAGACCTTTATTTATAGGCTTTTCAATTTTTATTATTTTTCTTGCCAAGTAGTAGTCAACTAGTAAAAGAGCTATAATTTATCGACATTTATGTTTTCGCCGCTTTCACAGTGCTTATAAAAATCAATGACTGAAATTCCATATTGAGGTTTGTTATATTCATATAACATCAAATCTTTTTCTAAAAATTTATTATTTAGCTCTGTTTCAATAAATTTATTTCTAATATCTGCTAACATTGATTTTAACGAATCATATTTATATATTCCCCTATATTTTTCCCATGAATGTTCAAACCAATAAAATGTATCGTTTTTTTTATATGTTAAAAAAGTATGTGTAGGACATTTATCATTATCATAATGACATAAAAAGTAAGTTTTAATATCTAACGCCATATTATCAAAATAATATCTTTCTAATTCAACTTGGTCCCAGCAAACACCAATTTTATTTTTTATTGTTTCTTTTGGTCTTTGTAATATATAATCATTAGAAAACAATTCATTTACAATAGTATATTTATTGTAATCTTTATCAACCCAACCATATTCAATATCGTTCATTAAATTCATTATTTCATTTTCACTATAATAATTCCACAACCCTAATTGACCTTTTGCTTTAATAGGAATATTTATTTCTTCTACACCTTCCAAAATCCAAGCATACCTGCCAATTTTATAATCGCCACTGATATATTCATTATGATTTTTCTTGACTTCTTGTATTAATTCTTCAGTCATAATCTTACAATCTATTAATTTACATTTCGCAATAATATAGCCATATTTAAAATTTGTATCTTTTAATAAATCTAATTGCTCTTTATAGTTTATAAAATCAGCAGCAGTTAATTTTTTTCGACTTGTACAAATATATAATTCTCCACGATAATTAGTTTTCCAACTTCTAGTTTCAATATATTTAACTTTTTCTTTTATTAAACTTGCCCACGGTTCTAATAAACTAATAACCTTCATACATATCACCCAATCTAATTATACATTAAATAGTTCTAATAATCCTCTTATTAAATAATTTTAACACAATAAAACTAAATCCTGTTAGTTAGACAAGATTCAAACTGCTATAAAAGTGCCAAGTAGTAGGTCTAGTAGGGCAAGCAAAAATTATATTTAATTTGGGTAGAGGCAATTTGCTCAAAATAAAAACCCCGAAAAGGGGTTATAAACGACATTTGCAAATAATGTCGATAATTGTCGTGGTCGGGAAATAAAAGGGATTTCCAAATTTTCATCTATGATGTTTTATTATTAT
>CAZFQF010000047.1:0-8188 GCA_964520725.1 uncultured Muribaculaceae bacterium
AATTAGAAGATTTATGTTTAAGATATACTAAACCTGATGTTTATAATGAAATTTTAGAAAAGCTTGCTGGTACAAGAGAAGAACTATCTTCAGCTTTAGAAGAAATGAAAGATAATATTAGTGAAATACTAATTAATCATAATATTGAATTTGAAATTAAAGCCAGAGTTAAAAGTGTCTATAGTATTTATGCTAAATTATCAACTGGCCGTAAATGGTCAGATATTTATGATATTTTAGCTATGAGATTAATTCTTCCAACTGAAAGTGATTGTTACTTAGCAGTCGGATTAATACATTCAAAGTTTAGACCAATTCCTAAAAGGTTTAAAGACTATATTGCCATGCCTAAAGAAAACATGTATCAGTCACTTCATACCTCAGTATTTGGCGTTGATGGTCATTTATTTGAAATCCAGCTTAGAACGGCTGAAATGGATGAAATAGCTGAATTAGGTGTTGCATCACACTGGTCATATAAAGAACACTGTAAAAATGTACAGAACTTAATGGAACAAAAATTAGAATTATTTAGAAGTATAATTGAAAGTAATATTGAAGAAAAAAGTGATGAGATTTTTGCTAAAAATATTGAACAAGAATTCTTAAGTAACCAAATTTATGTCTTTACTCCTAAAGGAGATGTTATGGAGCTTCCAATGGGAAGTACCCCAATTGATTTTGCTTATCGAATTCATTCTGGAGTAGGAGATAAAACCGTAGGAGCTATTGTTAATGATGTTATTGTTCCTCTTAATTACGAATTAAATGATGGAGATATAATTAAAATTAATACTAGTAATAGCGCTAAACCTAATACAGAATGGCTAAATTTTGTTAAAACTACTCAAGCTAAAAATAAAATTAAATCATATTTTAGTAAAAAAGATCGAGAAATATATATTGAACGCGGTAAAGAATTACTAGAAAAAGAAATTCGTAAACAAAAGATGAGTATTAGTGAGGTTTTAAGTGAGATTCATATTAATAAAGTCTTACAAGATTTAAAAATTAATAATTATGATGAATTACTGTTAAGTATTGGATCTTTAAGGTATACAGCAACTTATATAATTAATCTTATTTATGAGGATAAAAAAGCTGTTCAAGATATTATGTTAGGAAAACTTAATAAGCCTAATAATCATAATAAAATCAATTATAAAAATAATATTATTGTCGCAGGAATGGATAATATTCTAGTATCGATTGCTGCTTGTTGTAATCCAGTTCCTGGTGATGGAATTATTGGATATATTACTAAAGGTCAAGGAGTTACAGTTCATAAAGATAGCTGCGTGAATATTTCGGTAGTTAAAGATCGTCTGATTTCCGTAGAATGGAATGTAAACTTAAAAGAGGATAAGATTTTCAATTCAAAATTATTAATTAAAACTAACTCAAATAAAAATCATATTTTAGAATTAGTAACTAAGGCTAGTTTGAAAAATGTTTCAGTTAATAGTATAAAAGAATATGAAAACGATATTTCTACTGATTATGAGATTAATGTTAAAGTTCGAAATAGGAATGAATTAAATCAATTTATTGATGAATTAAAGTCTTTAGATTATATTATGGAAGTTCAAAGATGAAAGTAGTTATTCAAAGGTGCAAATCAGGAGCAGTCTCAGTTCAGAATAAAACTATAAATACGATTTCTCAAGGATTTGTAATTTTAGTCGGGATTGCTACTGATGATACCGAAAAAGATCTTGATTATTTAGTTAATAAGATTTTAAAGTTAAGAGTATTTGATGATGAAAATGGAGTTATGAATAGAAGTATTATTGATATTAATGGTCAAATCTTATCTGTAAGTCAGTTTACTTTACAAGCAAGTACTAAAGATGGGAACCGCCCAAGTTATATCAAAGCAATGAATGGGCATCCAGCTTTAAGACTATATGAACTATTTAATATTAAGTTAAACGAACAAATCCCGACATTTGCGGGAGTATTTGGAGCGGAAATGTTACTTAATATTCAAAACGATGGTCCTGTAACAATTATCATTGATTCTAAAATCAAATAATGATAATTGTCTTAATTTATTGATTAAAAATTTGTCTTATTATATAGGGAGATTATTATTAAATTTTGAGTTACTGAAAAAAATAGTTATATGCCAAGAAAGATTAAATATAAAGATAGACGAAGATATTATGAAACTTTTAAATCTTGGAATGAAAATGAAGATAGTAATCTAACGATTGAACTTATTTGCGATTATTTAATTGAAGAATTAAAACGTTATATTAAATTAAAAGAAAATTAAACTAAAAACGGAAGTTAAATTCCGTTTTAATTTTCACCTTGTTTTTGAATTCCAATCATTGAACCGATTGTTGAAGAAACAGTAATAATAGTATAGTAAAGAAGAGTATTAATTGTATATGGCTTTCTAAAAAATAAACTAATTATAAATAAAATGAAACATAATAGAAGACCAAATAGTAAACCATTAATATATCCTTTTTTCTCAGCTTTTTTCCCAATAAAGAAACCACTTATTAGTCCAGTAATTGACATTAATATTAATAAAACAAGGTTATAAGTTTTTAGTCCAAACATGTTTAATATAGATAAAATAATTGGTAATAAGAAAACCACTCCTAAAGGAACTATTAAAACTTTTAAAAAATTTATGAATTTATTCAAACCAACCACCTAATAAAAAATATGTATAAATATTTAATTTATACATTGATTAGCAGATTTTGCATAAGTTCTTAAAAGTAGGGGAGCACCTAGCTTTACTCCACCAAAGTATCTAACAACAACTAGAAGATGATTATTTAAATTATTTCTTTCTAGGACATTTAAGATTTGGATTCCAGCAGTATTGTTTGGTTCTTTATCATCTGATTTGCCAGCTGTGTTTTGAAACTTATAAGCATAAGGGGCATGCCGAGCTTTTTTATGTTCGGTTTTTAAGTTATTTAAAATTATTTTAATTTCTTTTAAATTTTCAATTTCATATAAATAACTATAAAATTTACTTTTCTTTTCCTCTATTAAATATTCATTAATTAATTTCAAGATTATCACCAGTTCAATTATACTATAAATTTTAAGATTTTGTTGTATAATAAGAGTGTGATTAAAAATGTTTAGTGAAGAATTACAATTAGTTCCTAATAAGCCAGGTTCTTATCAAATGTATAATGAAACTGGAATGATTATTTATGTTGGAAAAGCTAAAGACTTAAAGAAAAGATTGAGTTCTTATTTTCGTGGGAATAATACTGGTAAAACAGCGAAAATGGTTAGTGAAATTGCTTATTTTAAATATATCGTAACTGCTAGTGAATTAGAATCTTTTCTTTTAGAAATAAATTTAATTAAAGAATATAATCCTAAATATAATATTTTATTAAAAGATGATAAAAGTTATCCTTATATTGAATATACTCGAAAACCTTTTCCCAAATTAAAAGTAGTTAGATATTTAAAAGTTAAGAAGACGAAAGATAAAATTCTTTTTGGTCCTTATGTTAATAGTTATGCCGCTAGAAGAATGGTTAATTTAATTAATCGATTATATCCATTAAAAAAATGTGAAGGGTTGCCTAAAGATGTTTGTCTTTATTATCATATTCATGAATGCTTGGGATACTGTGTTAAAGATATTGATGAATATACTATTCGAAATATAGAAAAAGAAATTACTTCTTTTTTAAAAGGTAATGAAGATATTATTAAAAATAAATTATTAGAAAAAATAAAATATGCATCTGATGAAATGAATTATGAAGTTGCACTGGATTTAAAAAGAGAATTAAATTATATGGAAATAATCTTAGAAAAACAAAAAGTAGAATTACAAAACAAAGAAAATCTAGATGCTATAAATTACTATTTTAATAATGGTTACTTAGGAATTGAAATCTTATTTATTAGAGAAGGAAAATTAATCGGTTCTTTTGGAGATATTTTAACAGTTACTAAAGATTATCTTGAAGAATTAGAGTCATATATTGCTTTATTTTATCAAAAAAAGGAAATTCCTAAACAGATATTAGTTCCGAGTGACATTAATAAAGACATTTTAGAAGAAGCAATTGGGACTAAATTCTTTAATGTATCAAGAGGAAGTAAAAAGAAACTTTTAAGTATGGCGCATGAAAACGCTAAAATAAATCTCGAAAATAATTTTAAGCGAACTCAAAACAAACTTGAAAGAACTTTGGGGGCTAATGATGAATTATCAGAGCTATTAAAAATTCCAATTAATAGAATTGATACCTTTGATAATTCCAATCTTTTTGGAACCTTCTCAGTTTCAGGGATGGTTGTGTTTATTAATGGGTTACCTGCTAAAAATAAATATCGTAAATATAAAATTCTAACTGATAGAAATGATGATTATAATACTATGAAAGAAGTTATTTACCGCAGATATTACCGAGCATTAATTGAAAAAGAAATCTTACCAGATTTAATTATTGTTGATGGGGGAGCCAACCAAATTAGGGCAGCTCGAGATATTTTGGAATCATTAAACTTAAATATTAAGGTCTGCGGACTAGCTAAGAATAAACAGCATAAAACTAATGAATTAATAGATGGTGATACTTTTGAAATTTATAATATTGATAGGACTAGTCGTTTATTTCACTATTTAACTAGAATTCAAGATGAAGTTCATAGATATACAATTAATTACCATAAACAAATTCGCAGTAAAGGTTCTATTTCTAGTGTGTTAGATAATATTCCTGGCATTGGAGATAAGAGAAAAAAGAGTTTAATAAAAGCTTTTGGAAGTGTTAAAAATATGAAGGAAGCAGCATTAGAAGAGTTAGAGATCTATTTACCTAAAGAATCTGCTGCTAATTTAAAAGAATATTTAATCCAGATGGATAATAAAAATTTATAATATATTTGATTGAGGTGCTTATAATGCTTAATGATATAAATAAAAACAAAGTAAATAATAAGAAGGGTGATTTAAAATGGATTTAAATAAATTAAAATTTGAAAGATTTGGATTGATTTTTGAAGAAATGTGTAAAGAAGAATATCATAATAACCGTGTTTGTGTCGAATTTGTAAGAAGTGATATTTCATCTGCTGAACGTTTAGTATATAAAAATATTGGTAGATTAAAGGATATTGTTCCATTTAAAAAAGTAGTGACTAGTAATATTTATTCTCCCCATATGTATTTCATTGGACCAGATCATGTAATTGTAAGAGTTACAGATATAATATCTAATCGAGTTATTTATGATAATAGTAAAGTTCTCGATATATTACCAATTGAAAATACTAAAAAAGCTGCTAAAGAATTATATAGAGATGTATTTGGAATTGATATGCATACTCCTATAGATTCCCTTGACAAACCTAGATTTTTACAGTAAACTAAATTATAGTAAATTTGTTTGAAAGAACCACGTTATTTATAAGAATTATTGAAGAGAAGGCTAATCTGGTGCAAATGCCTAATAAAAGATATAAATAATAACAATCTTTCTTAAGAACAAACCGTTTCATTCGCGTTAAGAATAACATTGAGGCGTACACTAGTAAAGTAAGGTGGCACCGCGGAAAAGCTTCTTTTTCGTCCTTACGATTTATTAGTGTTTTTTATTTTTTAAAGGAGGAATAAAAATGATAACTAAACAAAAAGGAACCATGGATATTTATGGAACTGATGCCAAAAAAAGAGAATATGTAAATGATGTTTTAAGAAGTGTATGTGAGAAATTCAACTATAGTTTTATTGAGACACCGATTTTTGAAGCGAGTGAATTATTTCATCGTGGAGTCGGAGAAAATACAGATATTGTAAGTAAAGAAACTTATGATTTTAAAGACCGTGGTGATCGAAGTATTACTTTAAGACCTGAAGGAACAGCAGGAGTAATTAGATGGTTCAATGAAAATAAACTTTATGGAAATATGAGCGAACCAATAAAAGTATATTATAATGCTAAAATGTACCGTTATGAAAGACCTCAGGCTGGACGTTATCGTGAATTTACACAGTTTGGTGTTGAATTTATTGGTTCTGATGATATTATGGCTGATATTGATGTTATTAGTTTAGCTTATAATACTTATAGTTTATTAGGTTTAAAAGGCGTTAAAATAGTCTTAAATACTTTAGGGGATCAAGAATCTAGAAATAATTATCGTGAGGCTTTAATTAATTATTTAAAACCTCATATTGGAGATTTATGTCAAGATTGCCAAGAAAGATTAAATAAAAATCCTTTAAGAATTCTAGATTGTAAAATTGATGATCAGAATGAAATTTTACAAAATGCTCCTAAGACAATTGATTATTTAAATAAAAACAGTTTAGAACGCTATGAAAAACTAAAAGAATATTTAGATTTAATGGAAATAGATTATAAAGAAAATGTTAGATTAGTTAGAGGATTAGATTATTATGATCATACTGTTTTTGAAATAGTAGCCGAAGTTCCTGAACTTGGGAATATTGCTTTAGGAGGTGGAGGACGTTATAATGGCTTAGTTGAGGCATTAGATGGTCCAAGTACTCCAGCTGTAGGATTTGCAATGGGTTATGACCGAACAGTCCTTGCGATGGATTATGCCGGCGTTAATATTGATATTAAAGATAATATTGATATATATGTGATGTATGTGTCAGAAACTGAAAAAGAAACTGCTTCTTATTTAGTTCAAGATTTAAGAATAAATGGATTTATAACTGAAACAGACTATTTAAATAAAGGCTTAAAAGGAGAATTTAAATCTGCTGATCGTTTAAAAGCTAAATATTTAATTATTTTAAATGATGAGGATCTTAAAAATAACGAAGTAGTTTTAAAAGATAATTTAACTAAAAAAGAAGATAAAATAACTATTAATAATTTGGTTGATTATTTAGATATGAATATGTGAGGATAAAATGGATATTAAAGATTTATATACCAAAAACTTTATCGGTAAAAATATAACTATTTCAGGATGGATTAAAAATCATCGTAAACAAGCTAATTTAGGATTTATTGACCTTTCTGATGGGACTGTTTTAAATGGAGTCCAAGTAGTATATAGTAAAGATATTGCTGAATTTGATAATATTCAAAAAATTTTAGTCGGAGCTGCTATTGAAATAGAAGGTCTAGTTATTGAAAGTGAAGGAGCCCAAGATTTTGAAATCCAAGCTAAAAAAATTACTCTTTTAGGTTCTTGTGATGATACATATCCTATTCAGCCTAAAAGACATACTCGCGAATTTTTAAGAACTGTAGCCCACTTAAGACCTCGCACTAATTTATTTAATGCAATATTTCGAGTAAGAAGTGTAGCGTCTTTTGCTATTCATGAATATTTTCAAAATAATGGCTTTGTATACTTCCATGCACCGATTATTACAGCTAGTGATGCTGAGGGTGCTGGGGATATGTTTCAAGTCACTACTTTAAATTCAGAAAAAATAATAGGAAAACCAGATTATCATCAAGACTTTTTTAATAAAAAAACTTGCTTAACTGTTTCGGGACAATTAGAAGCTGAAACTTATGCTTTTGCTTACAAAAAAGTCTATACCTTTGGTCCGACTTTTCGGGCTGAAAACTCTAATACCAAAACTCATGCTAGTGAATTTTGGATGATTGAACCAGAAATGGCTTTCTGTGATTTAGAAAAAAATATGAATGTTATGGAAGATATGCTGAAGTATATTGTTAAAACTGTTTTAGATAAATGCCCAGATGAAATAAAGTTATTTGATAATTTTGTCGAAAAAAATTTACGAGAGAAGTTGACTAAATTATTAAATAGTAAATTTACAAGAGTAACGCATCATGAAGTAATAACTATTTTAAAAAATGCGGATATTAAATGGGAGTTTAATCCAGAATATGGGGAGGATATTGCCAAAGAACACGAAAAATATATTACTGAATACTTTAATGGACCAGTTTTTATAACTAATTGGCCAAAAGATATTAAAGCTTTCTATATGAAACAAAACGAAGATAATGAGACTGTTGCGGCTGTTGACTTAGAAGTTCCCGGTGCGGGAGAATTAATGGGTGGGTCTCAAAGAGAAGAAAATTATGATAAATTACTTAAAAGAATGCAAGAATTAAATATTAATCTTGAAGATTTAGATTGGTATTTAGATTTACGCCGATATGGTAGTGTTGTCCATAGTGGATTTGGAATGGGATTTGAAAGATTATTAATTTATTTAACTGGA
>CAZFQF010000048.1:0-8162 GCA_964520725.1 uncultured Muribaculaceae bacterium
CCGTAGTACAAATACTATTTTGGATGCTGCAAATGAAGTAATTAAAAATAATAAGGAAAGAAAAGATTTAAAACTTTACTCAGATAATGGTGTTGGAGTAAAAATTAAATATTTAAGAAGTTATGATGAAAAGCATGAAGTTTCATTAATTATTGATGAAATCAAAGATTTAGCGAATCAGGGAATCCAGTATAAAGATATGGCGGTTTTATACCGTACGAATGCTCAGTCACGGGTTATTGAAGAAGTGTTTTTAGGAAAAGGAATTCCTTGCAAAGTTTTTGGAAGTTACTTCTTTATCGATCGCAAAGAGATTAAAGACTTAATTGCTTATTTAAGATTAATCTATAATGAGAATGATGAAATAAGTTTAAGACGAGTTATTAATGTTCCAAAAAGAGGGATTGGAAATGTGGCAATCGCTCAAATAGAGGAAAATGCTAATATAAATAGTAGTACAATGTTTGCGGCTCTTAGCTCTCGTAAAGAGCTAGAGTTTAAAGAAATAATTTTGTCTTTAAGAAAAAAGAGTGAGAATTTAAGTTTAACAGAATTAATTGATGAAGTTCTAGATTTGTCTGGAATGAAAAAAGAGCTAGAGGAATCTAAATCATTAGAAGATGAAATAAGATTAGATAACTTGTATGAATTTAAGAGTATTACTGCATCATATGAAGAGAGAACTGGTTTAGTTAATTTAGGAGATTTCTTAGAAGAGATTGCCTTAATTAGTGATGTCTCTAATCATCAGACTGATGGCAATGAAGTAACGCTTATGACTCTTCACAGTGCTAAAGGATTAGAATTTAAAGTAGTGTTCCTTGTCGGAATGGAAGAAGGAATTTTTCCTCATAATATGTCTTTAATGGAAGATAATCTGGAAGAAGAAAGAAGATTGTGTTATGTGGGGATTACGAGAGCTAAAGAAAAGTTATATTTAACTAATGCAAAAAGAAGAATGTTATATGGAAAAGAGCAACAAAACTTACCATCGCGATTTATTTCTGAAATAGATGATGAAAAACTTGAAAAAAATGAATCAGCTGAAACTCCTAAAATTATTAATGCCAAAGAAATGTATACTGAAGATAACCAAGATATTAAAGAGGGAGACTTAATTTTTCATGAAGTTCATGGAAATGGGGTTGTAACAAAAGATGATGGAAAAATAATAGATGTTGCATTTAAAACGGGAATTAAAAAGTTAATAAAAAATCATAAAAGTATTAAAAAAATCAGTTAAATAAAGAGGCGTAATATGGAGCAAAGGTATGAAGAATTAATTGAGCTAATAAATAAAGCTAATTATGAGTATTATATTTTAGATGAACCTTCTGTTAACGATCAAGTCTTTGATCGATGGATCAATGAATTAATTGATCTTGAAATAAAATATCCAGAAATTAAAAAGCCTTATTCTCCTACGCAAAGAGTAGGAACAGAAGTTATTAGTAAATTTGAAAAAGTCTATCATCAAAGTCCAATGCTTAGTTTATCTAATGTTTTTAATGAATCTGAAATTTTGACTTTTGATGAAAGAATAAAAAAAGAGTTTTCAAATCCTCAGTATGTTTGTGAATTGAAAATAGATGGATTATCAGTTTCTTTAACTTATGAGGCTGGGATTTTGAAAAAGGCAGCAACCAGAGGTAATGGATTAGTTGGGGAAGATATTACTCACAATGTTAAAACAATTAAAACCATTCCTTTGAAATTATCAGAAAATATAACTGCTGAAATTCGTGGAGAAATATACATGCCAAAAGATAGTTTTCTTAAACTTAATGAGCAAAGAGAAAAAAGCGGAGAATCTTTATTTCAAAATCCCCGAAATGCAGCGGCAGGAAGTATTCGTCAGCTAAATAGCAAAATTTCGAAATCTCGAAATCTTAATGCTTTTTTTTATCATTTTCCTGACTCAAATTTAACTACTCATTATGAAACAATAAAGTATATGAAGAAATTAGGATTTGTTGTTAATCCTTACATTAAACTATTAAATAATATTAATGAGGTTATTGAGTATATTAAAGAGTGGTCTGATAAAAGAGATGGGTTAGCATATGAAATTGATGGAGTCGTAATTAAAGTAAATGATTTAGCTATGCAAAAAGAATTAGGATTTACGGCTAAATCTCCTAAATGGGCAACAGCATATAAATTTCCCGCGGAAGAAGTTCAAACGAGATTAAACGAAATAGTTTGTACGGTGGGAAGAACGGGACAGATAACACCTAATGCTAATTTTGATCCAGTTAGAGTTATGGGGTCAACAGTAAGAAGAGCAACTCTCCATAACGATCAGTTTATTAAAGATCGAGACTTAAAAATTGGGGATCATATCTTAATTCGTAAAGCTGGTGATGTTATCCCTGAAGTAGTATCAGTTATAAAAACGTTACGAGATGGTAGTGAAAAAGATTTTTTAATGCCAAGTATTTGCCCAATATGTAGTGCTAATTTGATCAAATCAGCATCAGAAATAGATTTAATTTGTCCTAATGAATTATGCCCCGCTCGAAACATTGAATCAATTATTCACTTTTCTAGCAGAAATGCAATGAATCTAGAAGGTCTTGGAGAAAGAATAATTGAAGAATTCTATAATATGGGAATCTTAACAAGTTTTATTGATATCTATAATTTAAAAAATAGAAAGCAAGAATTAATAGAATTAGAAGGCTTTGGAGAAAAAAGTGTTCAGAATTTATTAGATACAATCGAAAAATCTAAAGAGAATTCTTTAGAGAGGTTAATATTTGGTTTAGGAATTAAAGGAATAGGCGAAAAGACCGCTAAAGTTTTATCTAAGACTTATGGTAATCTAGATAATTTGCTAGAGTTTGCTGTAGAAGAAAAAATAGATCTTCCTGATATTGGGCCTATTTTATCTAAAAATATTAAAGAATATTTTGAAAATCCGGAAAATATTCAGCTAATAAATAATTTGAAAAATAAAGGAATTAATACAAGCTATTTAGGAAATAAAATAAATCAAAATGAAAATTTTTCAAAGAAAAGAATTGTAGTAACTGGGACTCTTAATGATTTTAGTCGGAATGAAATCCAAGAATTAATTGAATCAAATGGAGGCTTATGGTCAACTTCAGTTAGTAAAAACACTGATATTGTTATTGTCGGTGATAATGCTGGATCAAAGTATGAAAAAGCTGTGGAATTAGGAATCGAAATTTGGGATGAAGAAACTTTAAAAGAAAAATTATAAAATCTCTTTTTATTATAAAGAGGTTTTTATATTTCTTCGGCTTTCAGCAATAGTTTTATTAATTAGACAAAAAAGTAAATTGAATTATAATTGAGACTATAGTATAATAAGATTACTTAAGAGGTGGATTTTATGAACAAATTAAAGGGGTTCTATCACAATAACCGAGTATATGTAATATTAATGGGAGTAGCATTTTTTTGTTTCGCATTAATTATAGTAGCTTTATTATATTACTTTATATCTCAAAATAACACCCAGGCTTATGGTAATCGTTTAAACGGGGTGGAAACCGCTCAAATAAACGATACTAAAATAGGTGATATTAAAAAATCAATTCAAGAAAATGAATTAGTAGATAGTGTAACTATGAGAATTAAAGGGAGAATAATTTATGTTAACATTTATGTTAAAGAAGGAAAGGCTACAGATGCTAAAAATGTAGCTATTAAAAGTCTAGATTTATTTTCTGAAACCGAGAAATCAATTTACGATATATCTTTCGCAATAGATAGAGTTGGTGATAGTGAAGATACTATTTTTCCAATTATGGGTTACAAGAAAAATGATAAAACCATTATTTCTTGGACAAACTATAAGGAGTAGGGAGATATTATGAAAAGATTTAAAAAAATAATTACAACTATTGTAATTTTAATAATTATTATAGTTATTGGTGTTTTTGTTTATTACAAAGCCTTTTATGACCCTAATAGTCTTAGTATAGGAGAAAGAGAATGGATAGAAGAAAATAAAACGAGTCTATTAAACATAAATATTCCTAATAATTTGAATGTTTTTGGTTATAATGGTTCGGGAGTTTTTTTTGATTTTATTGAAGGCTTAGAAAAAAAACATGGTATCACATTTGATAAAGTACCTTCTAATTTAAATCAAACAGTTCCTGGATTAGGTTTTATGATTAATAAAGATATAACAACGAGTGATTTGGCTTTTTATAAAGATCATTATGTAGTTATTAGTAAAAACGCTGAATCTATTTCTAAATATAGTAATTTAGCTAGTTCTACAATCGGGGTGTTAGCTGATACTTTAACTAGAGTAACTAGTTTTTATAAAGAAGAAATGATATATAATACATATAATTCTAATACGGAATTAATAGAGGCGTTAAAATCAGATGCGGTAAAATATTTAATTGTTCCTAAGAATGAATATTTAGATATTATTTTAAGTAGTAATTTTAAAATAATCTATCATTTAAGTGATTTGAAAATTAATTACTATTTAAAATTTGGAGAAGATAAGACATTAAATTCAATTATTCAAAAATATTATAATTCTTGGATAGCTGCAGATTATGAAGAAATGTACTATGATTATGCTTATAACTTATATATAGATAAATTAGCTTTAACTCAGGCTGAAACAGATACATTAACTAATCGAGATTATGCTTTTGGTTTTGTTGAAAATACTCCTTATCAAACTCTAGCGAGCTCAAATTATGGAGGGATAGCTTCAGCTTATTTAAGTGATTTTAGTAAATTCAGTGGTGTTGAGTTTACTTATAATAAATATAAAACTAATGAAAAATTAATTCGAAACTTTAATAAGAAGAAAATAGATTTGATTTTTAATGATAATAATATTAATAAAGAATTTTATAATATTTATACAAATTTCAGTAATAAATATTATATTATCAGTCCTTTAAATAAAGATTTAATATTATCTGATATTAAAGAATTAACTAATACTAAGGTTTTAGTTTTGGAAAATAGTAAGTTATATGCTTATTTAAGTACAATTCCAGAAGTTCAAATTGAAACCATTTCTAATGAAAATAAATTATTAAAAGAAATTAAAAAAGATAATATAATAGCAATAGATGCTAATACCTATGATTATTATACAAATAAAGAAATTGAAAATTATAGTATCAGATATGTGGGATATACTAATGAAAATTATAGTTTTCAATATGTAAATAATAATGATGCTTTCTATAAATTATTCAATACATATATTAATAGTTTAGATAATAATAAAATGTTAAATGAAGGCTTAATTAGTTATAAAAAAGCCGCTCATAGTGGAGATATAATTTCTATAATTGCTAAATATACTTTGTTAATAATAACAGGTGGGCTAATAATTGGATTTACTTATTATTATTCTAAACATCGTTTAATATTAAATACTAAGATTAGAAAAGATGAAAAATTAAAGTTTGTAGATTTGCTTACATCATTAAAAAATAGAAATTATTTAAATGAAAAAAAAGATGTTTGGAATCAAAATACGATATATCCTCAAGCAGTAATAATTATTGATTTAAATAATGTAAAATATTTGAATGATACATTTGGTCATACTGAAGGGGATAAACAAATTAAAGCAACTGCGAATATCTTAATTAAAACTCAGCTTGATAGTACCGAAATAATTAGGACTGATGGGAATGAGTTTATGGTATATCTTGTAGGATATAGTGAGAAACAAGTTCTTAATTATATTAAAAAATTGGTTAAAGAGTTTAAGAATTTACCATATGAATATGGAGCAGCATTTGGTTTTAGTATGATTGTCGATGATTTAAAATTAATCGATGATGCAATAAACGAGGCAACTATTCAAATGCGTGAAAACAAAGAAAATTTAGAGGCCAATAATGAGAAAAACGGATAAAAAAATATTTGGTTTAAAAGAAAGATTAAATCGAATCAAGAAATTTATTTTAAATGTTTGGGAAATAATGTGGAGACCAGAAATGGCGGTGTTACCTGGACAGTTAGCTTTCTTTGTGATTCTTTCTTTAGTTCCAATTATAACTTTAATTGGTTATGGAGCTTCGTTTTTTGATATTTCTGTTGGGACAATAATTAAAGTGATTGAAGCTAATTTTGGAGCTGATATAACCCAGTTAATATTACCTATTATTGGAGGTAAGTCAATCGATTTAAATCTATTATTAATGCTGGGTTTAATGTTTTATGTGGCATCAAATGGTGCAGACTCGATAATAGTCGCTAGTAATCAAATATATAATATTAAACAATCTTCTTGGATTAAAAGAAGAATTAAAGCTTTATTTTTAACAATTATGATTGTTATTCTAGTATTATTTGTTTTATTAGTTCCTGCTTTTGGGTCTAAAATTATCGATACAGTTGATTATTTCAACATGAAATCTACTTTAGCTAATATTTTGGAAATAATGCAAGGGCCTATTTCTTGGTTAATTATGTTTGTATTTATTAAAATCATTTATACTATTTCGCCAGATCGAGCTCAACCATCTTCAAGAGTAAACTTAGGAGCGATTTTTACTACTGCAGGGTGGATAATTGCAACAGCAATCTATAGTTACTATATTAAGAATTTTGCTGAATATAAACTTTTTTATGCAGGATTATCTAATATTGCAATCTTAATGTTATGGATTTACTTTTTAAGTTTTATCTTTGTCATTGGAATGAGTTTAAATTCCAAATTTGAACTGGAAGAATTGGAAATAACAGGAACCATATAAATTAGAAATTAGAGCATTATAATAGTATGCACACGAGTATTATTTAGTGCACGATAGTTTTTATGATATTCCTTTAATTTAATTCGAATTAAAGATATTGTGAAATAATACTTGAGAAGCAGTTTAAATTGCTTCTTTTTTATTGTTATGGTAAAATAATTTTTAGGTGGTTATGATGAAAAATAAGAAATTAAAACAAACAAAAAGATTAAGTGAAGATGCTAACGAAATTAGAAATTTAATAATTATTACAATAATCATCGTGTTATTTACAGCGGGATTATATTTTTTAACTGATGCATCACTAGCTAAGAAAAAAAATCAAAATAAAGAAGTAAGTGTAGCTGAAATTAGTTATGATGAAATAACAATTGGGATGATGTTTTCACGTCCTTACAATGAATACTATATATTTGCTTTTAAAAGTGATGATAAAAGTGCTAACCAATATGAAACTTTAGTATCAAACTATAAGTCTAACGAAGATGCTAAGAAAATTTATAGTATTGATTTAAATCTGAAATTTAATAGTTTTGTTTTAAGTGAAACAGTAAATAAAGCTCCTGAAAAAGCAACAGATGTTAAAATAAAAGATAAAGCTTTATTCTTGATAAAAAATGGTAAGGTTTTAAAATATTATGAAACTACGAGTGAAATTGAGAAGGCATTGTCATAATGTCTTTTTAATTTTTTTAAAATATGTTATTATAAAAAGGAGATGATAAATGTGAGAAATAGAAATAAAAAGAAACCAACTTTTGAATTATGGGAAGTGTTATTAATAGCGATAGCTAGTTCAATAATTATGAGTTTAGCTACTGGATATGCAGTTTTTTCAAATAAGAAAATAGCAGATTGTACTTCATCAATAGATAATAAACATATTGGTGCATTTATTAATTCATATAACGCGATTTTGACTGATTATTATGATGAAATAGACCAAGAATCTTTAATAGATGCAGCGATAAATGGAATGATGATATATCTAGATGACCCATATACTTCTTATTTAAATGAATCTAGTAAGGAATATTTACTAGACTCTCTAAAGGGAACTTATGAGGGAATTGGGATTGAAATCAAATTATTAGAAGATGAATCAATAGTTATCATGAATGTTTTTGAAAACTCTCCAGCTGCGAAAGCAGGATTAATAGTAGGAGATAAAATAAAGACAATTAATGATGAGCCCTTAACTAATAAAACTGCAAATGATGCGGTTAATATAATTAAGAATAGTAAAAACAGTAAAATAAAAGTTAATGCTGAGAGAAATGGAGAAATTTTATCATTTGAGTTAATTCGAGAGACTTTATATGTTCCTGTAGTTTCAAGTAAAACTTTTGAAAATAATGGTAAAAAAGTAGGATACTTAAGAATTTCGAAATTTTCTGATAGTGTAGGAGAACAATTTAGAGATAAATTAAAGATTTTGGA
>CAZFQF010000049.1:0-7981 GCA_964520725.1 uncultured Muribaculaceae bacterium
CTTTAAAGAAATTACAAATATTACAGGAATAGTTTTAACAAAATTAGATGGAACTGCTAAAGGTGGAATAGTTTTAGCAATCAAAGAAGAAACAAATTTACCAGTTAAATTTATTGGCTTAGGAGAGAAAGTTGATGATTTAAAACCATTTGATATTGAAGAATATATCTATGGATTATTTAAGGATTTAATATAATGGAAAATATGGTTTATTATAGCTCATTATATGATTATTACTCGCCATTACTAACTGAAACTCAAAGATCATATTTTGAAGATTATTATTTTAATAACTTATCACTTCAAGAAATCGCTGATAATCATGAAGTATCTAAAAATGCAATTAGTAAAACGTTAATCGAAGTTAATAGTAAATTAGATGATTATGAAAAAAAGCTAAAGTTAAATTATAATAAAGATAAAATTGAAATATTATTAAGAAATAATTCAGAAGTTTTAAAAAAAATAGAAGACTATATATAAAAAGCAAAATCATTTACGATTTTGCTTTTTGACTAACTTATTTTGATTAATATATCCAATTATATTGGCGATAATTATCGGAATAAAGATTGCTACGATGCTTAAAATATTTAAAGGTATGTCTTTAAAATCTAAGGCTAAAATAAATAATATAAACCAAAGAATTATAGAAATAAATTGAAATTTAACATCTCTATAAATTACAGCAACTGCTGAAAATATTGTAATAAGACAAATAGTTAAAATTATTAAAGCCCACCAAGTACTGGTAAACATGTCTTGAATTAAAAGGGCTAAATCCGTTAATTTATATTTTAAGCTTTCATTATAATTTAATCGGTCTAAGTAATTAAAATAAAATAAAGACCAAATACTTAAAACGCTTTCTAAACTTACTATTGTAATAAGTAACTTACTTCGTTTTTCTAACATAAATTCTTCCTCCTTTTAAAATCTTTTTTTTGCTAATTTCGGACCATCTTGCTTTATAACAATATAATCTTTTAAGTCAGCCCCAGTTCCTAGAGTTGTGATTGGAACCCCGAGTTCAAATTCTAGGTGATTTATATATTCTCTTTGATATTTAATAATATCTTGATTTTGAAAATTTCCTCTCAGATTTGAATATTGATTTCCTAAATGTTGAAAAAAATTTAAATATAAACTATCTGGCATATTTCTTTCAATAGTTCTCTTTAATTGAGCAATATCAAGATCAAACACTCTTCTGATTTGCTGAGTAACAGTTGTTTGCTCTGTAAAATCGTAATCTAAATCTCCAACATAAGCTTCAATATCTTCTTTTGTAATAGTTGTAGGATATTGTCCTAGATAAGCTCCTACGTTAATCTGATCCCAAGATAATTCTTCACTTTTTCCATAACTTCCACTGTAGATAGATTTTCCAATATTTGTTTTATTACTAATTCTAATTGGAAAAGGTCTAATAACCATTATTAATTCTTTTAGATATCTTGAAGAAACACCAGAATCGGCTAGCATTTGTTCCACAGATATTTGTCTACTGGTTACATGAGGGTAGTGTCCACTATGATTTAAATCTAGGTCACATCCCTGTGAACCTTCAATCAAAATCTTTTTGGCATTTTTTAAGTAATCAATTAAAATGTCGTGATAATTATCATGTGCTTTAAGGCCTTGATAATCTTTGAAGAATTTTAAATCAGGATGTCGCATTATTTTATCCGCAAGGCATGCTCCCCCACCTTTAAATGTTGAGCCACTTTTCAAAATTTGCTTTTCGGTTTCAATATGTTTTTTAGTAATTAGTGGAACTAGGGGATGGACAATGATTTCTCTTCCTTCTAGTAAATCTTTGTTATTTTCATATTCTTCTTCTAAAACATCCATATCAATTACGGATCCAGCTCCAATAAAAAGAGTAGTATTTTTGTTTACTGAAGAAACAGGGATATTTCTGAAAATCCTTTTCACTCCATTTTCTGAAAATGTATGCCCAGCATTTGGCATGCAATTAGCAATTGCTACCTCAACACTATTTTCTAAAGCAAATTGTCCAATAACTTTACCTTTGCCGCAACTTCCAGCTTGACCATCAATTATCGCATATACATTTTTTTCCATATAATATTCACCCCTGAATAAAAATTTATTTAAATTTATAAATAAAATATTTAATTTATATATATAATATCATAAAAATTTGCATTATAAAAGGAAATAAAAGAAGTAAATTTATTGGTAAAATATGGAACGTATATAACGCATACAAATGTTTGATATATATGGTTTTTTGTGTTATATTATTTATGGGTGAAGTTCGATGACAATTTTAGAAAAGCTTAATATTCTTGCTGATAGTGCTAAATATGATGTATCTTGTAGTTCCTCGGGAAGTAATCGCAAAAATCAAGATGGAATTGGTAATGGCGCAATAGCGGGGATTTGTCATTCATTTACAGCTGATGGAAGGTGTGTCTCTTTATTAAAAGTTTTAATGACTAACTCTTGTATTTTTAATTGTAAATATTGTATTAACCGCTCAAATAACGAGATAAAAAGAGCTATTCTTACACCTCAGGAACTTGCAGATTTAACAATAAATTTTTATAAACGTAATTATATTGAAGGATTATTTTTAAGCTCAGGAATAATTAAAGATGCAGATTATACTATGGAAAAAATGTATGAGGCAATTAAAATACTTCGCAAAGATTATAAATTTAATGGCTATATCCATGTTAAAACTATTCCCGGAGCTAGTGATGATATTATCAAGAAAATAGGGCTTTTAGTTGACAGAATGAGTATTAATATTGAATTACCTACTAATGAATCATTACAGTTATTAGCTCCGAAAAAAACTTATCAAAAAATTTTAAAACCGATGAATTATATTAAAGAAAATATTAGTAATAAAAAGTCTTTTGTTAGAGCAGGGCAAACAACGCAAATGATTATTGGAGCTAGTAGTGAATCAGATTATAAAATTCTTTCTTTAACTAGTAATTTATATCAGAAAATGAATTTAAAAAGAGTTTATTATTCAGCTTATGTTCCTGTTAATAAAGATTCGTTACTTCCGAGTGTAGAAGCTCCTCTTAAAAGAGAGAATCATTTGTATCAAGCTGATTGGCTATTAAGATTTTATGGATTTAAAGTTGGAGATTTATTAAATGAAGAGCATAATAATTTTAATTTATCGATTGATCCAAAAGCAGATTGGGCTTTATATAATTTACACTTGTTCCCAATGGAAATTAATAGTTGTTCGTATGAAGATTTAATTAAAATTCCCGGAATCGGACTTATTTCAGCTAAAAAAATTGTTATTGCCAGAAAATATTCTAAACTAACCTTCCAAGACTTAAAGAAAATGGGGGTCTCAATCAAAAGAGCAAAATATTTTATTGTTTGTAACGGAAAATATTTTGCTAGCAATGAAATGTTTGATAAAAAGATTATTACTAATTCATTAATTTATGAAGAGAATAGAGCTTTAATCGTTAAGAGTAATAATATTCAATTATCATTATTTGAAAATAATATAAAGGAAAAAATAAAATGCATAACTGGCGAATTTTAGAGCAGACAATTTTATATGATGGTTCATTTTTAGGACTTTTATCAGTAATTCATTATTCTATTTCTAATAAATATTTTTTTCATCATATTCAAGTTGAAAAAGATTACCAAGATAATTTATTCCGGGATTTAATTTATATTCAAACTGATGAAATAAATAGTAAAAAAGTTCTTAATATATTAAAGAAGAATAACTATATTTTTTATCTAGTTTATACGGCTTATTTATCTGGGAATGTTCAAAAAGAACTGATTATCTTAAAATATATTATTAAATATTTAAAATATGGAAATAAAATTTATTTTATGAAAACTGATGATAGTGTTATTGAAATAGAAAAGTTGGGGAAATTAGTAAAGAAGGAATCACATAGATTAAAAGGTTTTTTAAGATTTAAAGAATTAGAGAATCAGGTTTTGTTTTCTGAAATTTTACCAGAAAATAATGTAATTGAAATTTTGGCTAATCATTTTAAAGAAAGATTAAAAAAAGAATCATGGATTATTATAGATAATCAAAGAAATCTGGCAGCAATTTATGATAAAGGAAGTTATGAACTAATTAATTTTATTGGCAGTTATGATGTTGATTTTAGTTCAGAAGAAGAAAAATTTCAAACCTTATGGAAAAATTATTTTAAAACTATTGCTATTAAAGAAAGGAGCAATAAAAGATGTCAAATGAATTTTATGCCAAAAAAATATTGGAAGTATTTAGTGGAGGATCCAAATGATAAAACCTATTAATTCTTATATTTTACTTAAAATAATAAATGAAGAAGAAATTACTAAAGGTGGTTTTATTTTAAGTAGTATAAATGAAAATATAATAAAAAAAGGCTTAGTTGTTGAAGTAAATACGGAAAGTAAATTAAGCAAAAGAGATACTATATTATTTAATATTAATGAATCTCAGACTTTTACTTATCAATCTGAAGTATTTTATTTAATACCAGAAAAACAAATTTTAGCAGTTATAGAAGGTGAAAAAAATGAGTAAAGAATTATTTTATAACAAAGAGGCAAAAGAAATATTATTAAAGGGAATAAAAAAATTAAATGATATGATCAAAGTCACTTTGGGACCTAAGGGAAGAAATATAGTTATTAACAATATTTATGGGAAACCTTTTATTACTAACGATGGTGCTACTATTGCTATGCATTTAGAATCAGATAATATTAGAGAAAATGTTGGAATTGAACTAATAAAAGAAGTAGCTTTAAAAACTAATGAACTAGTTGGTGATGGTACAACTACAGCCACTATTTTATCAGAAAGTCTGATTTCCTTGGGAATCGAAAAAATTAATCAAGGAATAAATCCAGTTCTTTTAAAAAATAAATTAGAAAAATTAGTTTATGAAATAATAGAATATTTAAATAGCATAAAAATCGCTGGTAAATCTCTAGAAATTATTGAAAGCATCGCAAAAATTTCCTCAGGGAAACAAGAAATTGGAAAAATCATCAAAGCAGCTTATGAAAAAGTAGATTTTAATGGACTAATCTTAGTTGAAAATAATCAAACATCTACAACAGAATTAGAAATATTAAGTGGATATAAATTTGATGGTAATATTTTCAATAATTATTTTTTTACTGATTCCTCAAAACAAATAGCGGAAATTAATGATCCTTATTTTTTAATTACTAATAAAAGAATTAATTCAATAAATGAAATCTTAACTTTATTAGAAACTCTAATTGAAAAAAATAAAAATATTATAATTATCTGCGACAGTCTTAGTGAAGAAGTGGCAAATTCTTTAATTTTAAATAAAATAAAAAACATTTTAAAAGTTGTTGTTATAACTTTAGAAGATTCTGTTTTAAAACGAGATGATATTTTAAATGATATCGCAGTGTTAACCGGCGGAACATTTTATAAAAAAGAGCTTACAAAAGATTTTAATAATGTTGATGCAGATAATTTAGGTAGAGCAGAGAAATTTATTGCGAGTACTAACAACTCTACGATCATTAATGGTTTAGGAGATGTTGGAGAAATTGCTATTCGAAAGAAAGAATTAAAAACTCAATATAATCTAAGTGAAACAGATTTTCAAAAAGAAACCTTAGAAAAAAGAATTGCTAGATTAAATGAGATGATTGCGATTATTAAAGTAGGGGGATTATCAGAACTAGAAACTCAAGAAAAGAAAATGAAAATAGAAGATGCGTTAAACGCCAGCAAAGTTTCGATTCAGAATGGAATTTTACCAGGTGGAGGAATTGCTTTATTAAAAGCTACTAAAGTCCTAGAATCTTATTTAAATAGCAAAGATCTTTATGAATCTGTAAGTGCACAAATTTTAATTGAAACCCTAAAAAAACCATTTATTCAACTAGAAATAAATTCGGGAGTAAATGATGATAAATTAATAGAGACAATTTTAAAAAGTGAACTTTATATTGGGTATGATTTTTTAAATGATAAAATTATTAATATGGTCAAAAGTGGAATTATAGATCCTTTTGAAGTTGAAAAATCAGCTTTGTTATCAGCATTTAGTATTTCTTCTTTAATTTTAACTACCGAAGGAATAATTTTAGAAACAAGTAAAGATATTAAAAAAGCTTTAAGTGAAGAAATAATAAGTGAAGGAATAAATGAACTATATTAAGATTAATTTATAGCGATGTTTTTAGAAATTTTTATTCTTATACAATAAAAGGTATTGATTTTAAGCATTTCCTATGCTAATATTAATATGTTCTTTGGGGAATTAGCTCAGTTGGCTAGAGCATCTGCCTTGCACGCAGAGGGTCGCGGGTTCGAGTCCCACATTCTCCACCATAAGAAAAAAGATCTTGAATTTTATATTCGAGAATAATAAATTGCTAACTAGAAATAGTTAGTTTTGCTAACTAGAAATAGTTAGTTTTTTGTTGACATAAAACAAATATAAGAGTATTGTTGTATTAGTTATGTAATACAGTAAAAAGAAGGGATAAAATATGAAGTTTGAATTTGATAATAATATTCCAATATATATCCAGCTGGTTGAACAACTTAAAATATGCATTATATCGGGTAGACTAAAAACAGGGCAGCGGTTACCTTCCGTTAGAGAATTAGCCCTTCAAACAAAAGTTAATCCCAATACGATGCAAAAAGCATTAGTAGAACTAGAAGATTTAAAATTGATATATACAGAGCGAACGAATGGTAAATTTGTAACGAAAGATCAAAAATTAATTGATAAATTAAAATCTAAATACGCTGATGAATTATCAAATAATTATTTTTCTAGTATGAAAAATATTGGGTTTGATAAAAATGAAACAATTAAATATTTAAAAAATTTAGAAGGAGATAAATAATGGAACTATTAGAGTGTATTAATTTAGAAAAAAGTTTTGGGAATAAAAAGATATTAGAGGATATTAATTTAAAAATACCTAAAGGAAAAATTATTGGTCTTTTAGGAAAAAATGGGACGGGTAAAACTACCCTTATTAAACTTATAAATGATTTACTTACTCCTGATTCAGGAAAAGTTTTAGTAAATGGTAAAGAAATAGGAGTAGAAAGCAAAAAAATCATCGCTTATTTACCTGAAAGAACTTATTTAGATAAATCTATGAGCGTAGATAAAGTTATTAATTTTTTTGAAGAATTCTATGATAATTTCGATTCTAAAAAAGCAAGAGAATTACTAAAAGATTTAGATTTAGATACGACCCAGAAATTATCTAAAATGAGTAAAGGGATGCAAGAAAAAGTTCAGTTAGTTCTTGTGATGTCAAGAAAGGCTGCTCTTTATATTTTAGATGAACCATTAGGAGGAGTAGATCCAGCAACTCGTGATTATATATTAGATACAATACTTACTAATTTTAATGAAGGGGCAAGTGTGATAATATCAACTCATTTAATATCAGATATAGAAAGAATCTTAGATGAAGTAATATTTATTGATAAAGGTAAAATAATCCTTCAATCAGATTCAGATGAACTAAGAAAAAAAGAAAAAGAATCAATCGATGAAATATTTAGGAGGATGTTCAAATGTTAAAAAAGTTATTAAAATATGATTTAGAAAATATATTTAAGGTTTTAGTAATTTTTTATAGCCTATCTTTATTTTTTGGGATTTTAACTAGAATAATTTTCAATGTTGAAAATTCATTTATTATTAATATTATTGCGCAAATATGTAGTGGAATAACAATCTCAATGATCTTTAATATCTTAATTAATAATTTAATGAGATTTTGGGCTAGATTTAAAAATAATTTCTATGGAGATGAATCATATCTGACTCACTCCTTACCAGTAGATAAAAAAACATTATATTTATCTAAAATACTTTCAGCAATTATTTCTTTATTTATAAGTATATTAATAATTGGTTTAACTTTATTTATTGCCTATTATTCAAAAGAAAATCTTGAAAAAATAAAAAACATCTTATTACCAGTTGCT
>CAZFQF010000050.1:0-6002 GCA_964520725.1 uncultured Muribaculaceae bacterium
GATTGGTTTATATCGTAAATTTTAAAAACCACGAATTAATGTTTTCAAAATGTATTAACAATTTATAAAAAGTATAATACATTAAAATTAAGTGAAACGAGGTTTACTCATACATCTAGCAAAAAAATAGCTAATGTCGAATTTAACCTTAATCGATTTTAATCTTTTCAATACCAATAAAATTTTATATAAAATAAAAGTCACTTGAAAAAACAAGTGATTAGAACTGATAACAAATTAAAAGTTATCAGTTTTTTTTAAAATAATAATAATTTTGTATTTAGAAAACTATCCAAGAAAATATAAATAATTATTTTTTTTAAACTAACGATTATTTTTATTAATTATAAAAAAAACAAATTGGCATTTCCAAAATGTTTTTATAATTACCTCAAACATCAAATTGAAGTTTTTTTATTTTCTCAACAATAAATATAATAAAAATCCTAAGTAAATACATGCTGTTATTATTCCATTTATAATAGAAATTTTATCTTTTTTATCATTTATTCCTAAAGCCATTGTAATAAATACCCCACCAATCAGTCCCCCAATATGAGCAGCATTATCTATTAAAGGAACTGTAAAACCAATAATTAGATTTATTGCTATTACTGGTAAGATTTGACTTTTTAAAACACTTCCAAAATATAGACGATAATGATATCCAAAGTATGCAAGAGATCCTAATAATCCGAAAATCGCTCCTGATGCTCCTAAACTCAAACCTTTAGTTACCACACAAGAAAGTGTACTAGCAGTAATTGCACTAAATAGATAAATAGATAAATATTTAGTTCTGCCTAAAAAGGTTTCTAGCTGTGAACCGATAATACTTAAAGAATACATATTAACAAAAATATGAATAATATCGGCATGTAAAAATGCTGCTGTAATTAATCTCCAGTATTCTCCTGCTTTAACAGCTCCAGGCTCTAGAATAAACATTGATAAAATCTCAGGATATAAATTACTTAAAACAAACATAATTATATTAATAATAATAAGAATCTTAGTAATAATTATTTTTTTCGATTTAAATATATTTTCATAAGATTTATTATCTCTTTCAGTTTTTTCATTAATATCATTAGTTATATTAATAATTAAATCTAAATTACTTTCTTTTTGTAAAGTCAAAGTTTTTAATTTAGGAAAAAGATTAGCAAGACCACTATCTTTACGAACATCTTTAATAGATTCTATTTTATATGTATCGACATCTTTAACAGTTTTTATACTAATCCCTTCATTTAAATCAAGTAATATATTAAGGGTATTAACTTTAAAAGATAAAGTCTTCTTTTTAATTTGTTTAGCAATACTTTTAACTTTAAAACTATCAAAATTAAGTTGATCCTCATTATGAATATAGTTAGAATTAATTCGAATAATTCGATATGGAGCATCAAGATTTTCAAGCCAAATCTCATTTTTAACTCCATTTACTACAATAGGTTGATAATTTTCTTCAGTAACAAAGTAATGAACTAAACGCATTATTAATTCATCTTTGGTACTAACATTTAAACTCATAATCATTTTCCTTTCTGCATATATTATTTTATAACAAAGTTAAAATTAAGTAAAGGGGGTCACCACTATAATTAAAAATGCTTTGACAATGACGGTAATTTTCTTTGGGTTCTTTTTATCTTTTTTGCTCTTTCCTTGCAACTGGTTATATCTCAGTAATTTAAACTTACCATTTTATATGATGCACGGATTTGATTTTTGTATGTTATGGATAACATCGTACATATTAATAACAACTAGTATTTTTATGGTTATTAAATATCATAAAATTAACAATGATTATTTATTTGCTTTAATTGTCACTTTCATTTTAAATCAAACATTTACTTATTGTCTGTTTGGTTTAAATAATCTACTTTTAAGCTTAATAAGCATTATTTCAATTAATATATTTACATATATTTTATATAAGGAAACAAAAAAAATAGATAAGAATGCAGCAACTGTTTTAATTCCTTATCTAGTTTGGTTAGTAGTTAATTTAATAATATTTATTCATGTTTTTATAATTAATTAAGAGGCTCTAGAGTATCTAGAGTTTCACTAAATTCCTTTGGTAAAGGACACTCAAAATGTAAGTGTTCTTTTGTTATGGGATGAATAAATTCTAAAGCACTAGAATGTAAGTATTGTCCAAATTCAGAACACTTATTATTGGTATAAACCGGATCATTATAAACTGGATAACCAATATATTTAGCATGAACTCTAATTTGATGAGTACGACCAGTTTCCAATTTAAAGTTTACCAAAGTATAGTCTTTATATTTTTTTAAAACTGTTAAATGAGTAACTGCTTCTTTAGCATTTTTATCAGTAACACTCATTTTTTTACGATCATATTTATCTCTACCAATTGGCGCATCAATAGTTGCAGTGTCAGTTTTAATTTCACCAATTAAAAGGGCAATATATTCCCTTTTAATTATTTTATTTTTAAAACCATCTGCTAATAATTCATGAGTCTTATTATTTTTAGCAACTAAAATTATTCCACTAGTATCTTTATCTATCCGGTGAACAATTCCTGGTCTAATCTCACCGTTAGCATCACTTAAATTATTAGTATAGTTCATTAAAGCATTAACTAAAGTTCCTGATGTATTTCCATTACCTGGATGAACTACCATTCCTGAAGGTTTATTAATTACAATTAAATTTTCATCTTCATATAAAATATCTAATTCAATATTTTCAGCTTTTATATCAGTACTTTGGATAAATCCTTCTTTAATAGAAATTATATCTCCTTCTTGAGTAATATATTTAGCTTTAGTAGGATTTCCATTTACTAAAATAAATTCTTCTTCAATCATTTTTTGAATTAAGTTTCGGGAATATTCTGTTTCTTCTGATAAATATTTATCTATTCTTTCTAGATTGTCGGTTACTATTATTTCCATTGTCTTCTCCTTTATATATTGCAATTATTAATAAAAATATCCCAAAGAATATAAATGTATCACTTAAATTAAAAATCGGGAAATTATAATTAAAAATTCTAAAATCCAGAAAATCTCTTACATAACCTAAAAATAATCTATCTAATAAATTTCCTACTATTCCACCCAATAAAAAACCAAAAGCAATACTATTTCGTTTGTTAATTGTAAAAGTATTAATAAACCGATAAATAATAGCTAAAGATATTAAAGTTATTATTATCAATAAATAAACTTTATTATTTAAAATATTCCATGCTGCTCCATAATTATTAGTATATGTTAAAGAAAAAAAGTTTTTAATAATCGAAATTGGATTATTTAATTTTAAATATGTTTCAATAACAATTTTAGTTAATTGGTCAACTATTAAAACACTACTAGCAATAATTAATATTTTTTTATTCATATAATTTCCTCTTTTCAAATTATATCATATAATTTGAAAATGTAGAATATATAAGACCTAATTCAGTTTTGTGGTATTACCGATACGAATTTATAGCAATTTATACGAAGTCATGAATTATGTTTATTAGGCATATGTAACTCCGGGAAATTTTTTTCGCGAAAATATAACGCAAAAATATCATTATTTATAGCATCTTCACATACTTTAGGTGAATCATCAATAATAATATTATTGTCTTTTAAAATCGCTGTCTTATCTTCTGTTTTCCAAAACATTTTAAATTATTATCTATAAATCTTTTTCAATAACAGTAATCGTTTCTTCATGAATAAGACCTCGATTGAAAATAATATATAATTCATATCCTTCTAGTTAACCTTTTTATTATTTCAATAGCTAAAGGATTAAAAGGCGTTGGTTTGCTTAACTCTACAAAATACTTATCAGCAAAAGTCTTTAATTCTTCTTTAGTCCAATTATATCTTTTACCAACTTTCATAGCTGTCTTATCAACTAATCCATCTTTATTTAATTCACAGTAATCATATAACTCCGCGTTTGCTCTTACGGTAACCATATAATCAATTATAACTAGTCAACATCAATCCCGATTTTCGGTTTTTTATTTTTCATTTATATTAGGCCCTTTCAATCAAAAATTTTTTCATATTCTAATTTCCAATCATAACCTAGTTCTTGATACCTTTTTTTCATTAAATCTTTTATTTCTTTATAAATCGGTAATAACTTAGGGAAATTTAAAATACTTTTGTCAGTGTAAGTAGCAAAAAATTCATAATTCATTATTTCATCATTGATACTTAAAACATGAACACAAGCTTCTATTTTATCACAAGCATTAATAAATTTTGCTTCTTCAGACATTTTATTTTCATATTCAGCAAATAAGTCTTTTATTTTAGAGTAATATCTTTTGGATATTTCCGAGATTTTTTTCTCTTCCATCAGTTTCTTATTATTTGCCATTTCTATTTTTGATGATTCATAGGCATCAATATCAGCTTCAAGATCTATTTCACTAAAATCGTGATAGATAGCTAATTGAATACATTTTTGGTAATCTAATTCCAAATTTAATTTATTAAATAAGTAATCTACTATTAATATTAATTTAAATGTATGCTCAGATGTACTTTCCGTATATGCTGGGTAGCTTGCATATCTCTTAGTTTTTTGTAATTCATTTATTTTTAAGAAAAAATCTAAAGTGTTTTCTTTCATAGTTAACCTTCCTTATTTCTAACTGTTTATTATTTAAATTTTTAATGCTTTTAATTTTTCAATTGCTTTTTCGAGCAGCAAGCAATTAAACCGATAATCATAACTTCACAAGCTTTCTCTTATATTTTAACATAAAAAAGACCCTAAATATAAAAATTTAGAGTTTTTAGTTTAAACTATCTTTAATTTGTTTTTTATTTTAAATCAACAAGAATAACATCGCTTCCAATTGTAACAATTTGTTTAAAAGTAACTTTTATTTCATTGCCATAATTAATTCTTCGCATAATTTTAACCGGCTCAACAATTAGATGATTAATGTTGCCAGTTTCATTTACATCAATATCCACAATTTTGCCTAAACGAGCTCCATCGCTGACATTAACAATATCTTTTCGTTGTAAATCACTCATCAGCATTATTATCACCATTTAAGTATATGGAAATATAAAGACTTTTATTTCACTAATCTCTTAATATTCTTAATTGCATTTTTTTCAATTCTTGATACTTGAGCTTGTGATACTCCTAAATCATCAGCGATTTCAATTTGAGTTTTTCCATAAATATATCTAGCATATAAAACTTTAGCTTCTCGTTCATTAATTTTACTTAGTGCTCTTTGCATGCTTATAACATCATCTTTATCTACTCTTTCTTTATTATCAGCAAGCTGATCAAGAAGATAAATTGTATCTCCGCCATCATTATAGATTGGATCGAAAATACTAATTGGAGCTACTAAGCTTTCTAATGCTGATGATAAATCATATTCACTAATTCCTAACGCCTCACAAATTTCTTCATTTTTAGGTTCAATACCTTTTCCTAATAAGTATTCATCTTTAAATTTTAATATTTGATAAGCATTATCACGAATGCTACGACTAATTCTAACTACACTAGAGTCTCTAATAAATCTTTTGACTTCTCCTAAAATTAAGGGAACTGCGTACGTTGAAAACATTACGTTATATTCTAGCGAGAAATTATCAACTGCTTTGATTAAACCAATACATCCTATTTGAAATAAATCATTCATATCATATTTTCCATTATTGTATTTACGAATAATACTAAGAACTAATTTTAAATTCCCATTAATTAAATCTTCTTTAGCTTGTAAATCTCCTGCTTGGTACTTATTAAAAAGATGGGTCATTTCATCTCTTTTTAAAACTTTTAAATTATTAGTATCTACTCCTGTAATATCTACTTTAAACTTACTCAAAATAAAAACTCCTCTCCCCCATATCTTGGGTTAAAGAAGTTTTTTCTATTCAATAAATATTTAAGTTTAGCGACTTTCTAACAATAATTGTAATCTTTTAATGACTTTTTTTTCAATTCTTGAAATATAAGACTGACTA
>CAZFQF010000050.1:6012-7826 GCA_964520725.1 uncultured Muribaculaceae bacterium
TAACTTCATATTTTCTTCATGAGTTAATACCTTTATATTATTTGTATTTAATCCAGATATTTCTACTTTGTTTTTTGCCAACTAAAAAAACTCCTTTCATATCAAGTGTTGATACAAAAAGAGATTTTTTATGCATTAACTTTTCATTAATTGTTTTAATTTTTTGATAACTTTCTTTTCAATACGTGAAATATATGATTGACTTATTCCTAACATCTCTGCAACTTCTTTTTGAGTATAATCATCAGTATTATTAAGTCCATATCTTAAAGTCATAATTAAATTTTCTCTTTCGTTTAATAAATAAAGTTCTCTTTCTAAGGATTCTTTATCTACTTTATTTTCAAATTCTTTATAAACAATATCTTCTTCAGTTCCTAAAATATCTTCTAAATGAAGTTCATTTCCTTCAGTATCAAAATTAATTGCATCTTCAAAACTAATTTCGCTTTTTCTTCGTTTGTTTTTTCGAATAAACATTAATATTTCATTTGCAACACATCTACTATGTGGCTAATTTAATGTTTTTATCAGGTTTATAGGTTTGTATTCCCTTTATGAGACCAATTGATCCAATACTAACTAAATCTTCAATGTCATAGCCTGTACTTTCGTATTTCTTAGCTAAGAATACTACCAGTCTTAGATTATGTTCAATTAATTTGTTTCGAGCTTTCATATCTCCACTTTTAGCTTTAAGGACATAATCTAACTCATCTTCTTTCGATAAAGGTGGTGGTAAAATATCCGTACTTCCAACAAATAGTAATTCACTGTCAATTTTTAAAACTTTACAAATCCATATTAATAATTTTTTCATATAGCCTCCGTATTTAAGATTATTTTTACTCCATTTAAGTTAACATCTGATAAACCAACTAAGATTTTTTTAGTCGTTTTTTGATTAACTACTATTTTATCGGGCTTAAAAACTTCTAGTAATCCTTCATTATTAACTACATGATACGGAATAAAGAAACTTTTAACTTCTTTGGTAATCAACTCTTTATTTATTAAAATTATTGATCTTCCAAAAAAGGGATCTCTAAGTTTATTTCCAGTATCTAAAAAGCCAGTTTCTGATATTTTTGTACCCATATAATATATGTCCACATCATAGTAATTAGAATAAGTATTTTTAAAACTTTTTTGATATTTAATATACTTGTATAAAATTATTGGAGAGATAATAATTAAAATTAATAAGTTTATTTTAAAACCACTTTCGGAAAAAACTAAACCATTATTAACTAAGGCAATTTGATCATTAAGTAAATAAATTGTCCCACCTAAAATAATTCCAATTACATAAAGCCAAATTAAATTATCTTTAAAGTAATAAAATTTTTGGTATTTAAATGCCACTATTACCATTAAAATACTGATAATTAATTTAAAAGCTAAAAGAAACAAACTACTACTTACATAAAACAGGATAATTGTTGAAAAGCTCCCTAATAAAGAAGCCATGATAATTCTTGAAAATTTTGCTTTTCTTTTTAAGAGTAAATCAACACTTATCAATAATAAGGTATCAATTATAAAATTTATTAGAATAACTAAATCAATATATATTACGATAAGCAATCACCCTAATTCATTATAAAAAAAAGACACAAGAATTTGTGTCGAATTTTCTTATTTTTTATAAATTATCTCGATCTCTTAAAAATGGTGGAATATCGAAATCAGCATCCTCATCAATCGATGGACGAGGTCTTTCATCCATTCTACGCATGTGAGGTGCATCACTTTCTTCTTCAAAACCAGTTGCAATAACGGTTACGATAACTTCATCATTTAAATTTTCATTA
>CAZFQF010000051.1:0-7787 GCA_964520725.1 uncultured Muribaculaceae bacterium
TCTAATTTCACTCAAAGCATAAAACAAATAAATGAGTTCAGGTGTTGTCAGTGCTGATACAGTGACTATTTCACCTGCAGTAATCTTATTTTTTAGTGAATCAATTGCTTCATCAACTTTATAAAAAAATTCACCATAGCATATTTCAGTACCATAGAAACCTAAAGCAATGTTATCTTTTCTATTTCTATTTTCCTCACGAACAAGATCATAAATAGACATTTTAGGAAAAACAATGTTTTTTGCTTCCTCACTTTGATATTTTTGCCATTTCATTTCTTCTGATGGTTTTAATCCATTCATATTTGACATATTAAATCCCCCTTAAAAATATGTGTTCTCAATCAACTTGAAAAGTATTATACCATATTTTGGGAATTAATCAAATTTTAAATCTTTTTTCCTGTTATTTCATCTATATCTATTCTGTATAGGTCACAAAGTAAAATTAACTTATCTGTCGGTATAGAAACAAGACCTTTAAAATACCTATAGCAAGTTGAACGATTTACTACAATGTGTTCACCAATCACATTATATGTATGATTATTTTTTTTCTTTAAGTTATTTAACAGTTTTAGTAAAAAATCATAATTAATATTGTTTTGTTTATATGTAATGATTTTTTGATCATTTAATCCCAATAAGTATGATAAAGAAACATTGTAAATAATTGATAACTTATCGGCAATCAATAATGGAACAACGATTACATCACTCTCCCAATTTGCATAAGTTGACCTATTACAATTAAGGATATTCGAAATATCTTCCTGCTTTATTTCTTGTTCTTCTCTCAGCATCTTTATTCTTTGTCTGTACATCATAATCACCTAAGTTTATTTTCTCACAGCAAAAGATTAAAATGCTTTTTTGTCCTATGGGTGCAACAAAAAATAAAAAAATACCATTTATATGGTATAATAGTGTAGAGAAATATTTTTATTTCTTATTATTATCTATTAAATTTACTCTATTAGGTAATTTGTCAGTATCATTACGCCTTATAAATAATTCGTATGGTTCTATATCAAGTGCATTTGCAATCATTTCAATTTTATCTAAAGATGGACTATGTTGTCCTCTTTCTAATCTTCCTACGTAATTTGAACTAGCATCTAAAATTTCTGCTAATCGCTCTTGCGTTAATTTTTTTCTAAAACGATAATACTTTACATTCTTACCAAGCAATGTTTTTAAACTCATCGTATCACCTACATATATATGATACGATTTTATTTAATACCTAACCACAACCTAAGATGTATAGTTGGTAGATAACAAGAACTAATTATAAGAAAGGAAAAATGTTATTATGCTTGAAAACAGAAAAAATGTTTCTATACCTAAAGTGTTAACACAATATTTTAATCAATATATTTTAGGAAACCTTGACAATTACAAAAAAAAAGGATTTAATATATACTTAAGTGATGAAGAAATTATAGTTATTTACGATGAAAAAGAATATACAATTAATATCGTTATAAAAGATAACGACTATTATTGGCATTTATGTCCATATAAAGATGAGTTTTTTGAAACTAAATTTTCTGATAAAGAAAAAAAGTTTGAAATGTTATTATTCGCAATAGAAGAAAATGTTTTAATTTTTGAAAGGAATGGTATATATTAAATTGTCATATGAATTAGAAAGAGAAAAAATGATGAGTCGATCTTTAAATGGAAGTTATGTAAATAACGCTATTTTATACACTCTATTTAAAAATAAGGTTCTTGATTATTACATAAAAAATATTTCAACTAAAGAAACTATAATAACCCCTAAATCTGAGAATAAGGAAAAAGAACTAAATTCAAATGAGCAACTTTTAGAATTACTAGATAATTTTGTTATTAGGTTTTCTGATGAATTTTATTTTATTGAAAAAGCAAAAATGATTATTCTAGAAATTATATTAAACTATCATAAGAATGATGAATATTTATTTTCTAAAAAATATTTAGGAAATAATGACCATATAGAATATTTTAATTACACAATAAAAAAATTGATAGTTACGGGATTTTATGAAAATATTAAATTATTACATTCACATAACCAAAGAATAAATCAGTTATTAAAAGCAAACAATATTAACTATAAAAAACTAAATTTAAACACACACAAATCAGTAAATCAACTATATAACTTATTGAAAAAACTAGCTATTACAAACCATAAAAGTTGGTTTATCATCTATTTATTTGAAAAAATTGAAAACTATGCAAATTCTGTTTCAAAAAAATGGGAAATGGAAAAAGAAAAAGCAATGAGTATTACCATTAAATATTATGTTTCTCAATGGGATATGATTTTTGATAATTATGAAAGGAAAATAAAAACTGCAATCGACGTTTTATTTTAATTAGTACAATCAGTTAGTATAATGATTGTTTTATTTTGCAAAAAAATAGAACTTTAATAAGTTCTATAATGACAATGATATTTTATTTTAGCGTATTTCCTTTATTTTGCTCGTTATCATAATCAACTACAAACATCAGGAACCGAAACAATTATGATTGTAACGGATAAAGTTAATCCGTATATAATATAATCAAACATTAAGACCGGATTACTAATAGTTGTTAGAATTGCATTAATATTAAAATTATTACTTATAACAATAACTGATAATAAATAAGAAAGAAACACTAAAACAGCAGCAGCATAACCTAAGTTACTAATAACATTAGCAAGATGTCTTAATCTAAGTTTCAAAGGACTGTCAGGATTTTGTTCGGCTAATTCTTTAGCTACATTTCCATACATAGTATTGTTTCCAACATGTGAAACTTTCATTATGCACTCTTTAGAATAAACCACACTTCCTTTGTATAACTTGTTTTTTTCGGTTATTTCTAAATCTGAAGCTCTTTTAAATACTTCATAACTCTCACCAGTTAAGGATGATTCATCAACAGTTATTTCTCCTTTGATAATTATTCCGTCGGCAGGAACTGCTTCTCCCGCAGATAAATAAACAATATCATTTACTACTAAATCTTCATTAGGAATACTAATTATTTTTTCGTTTCTTTTAGCTCTGACAAAAATTTGACTATTTTTTTCAAATAGCTTATTAAACGCTTTTCCGCTTCCATACTCACTTATTGAAGAAATAAATGATGCTAAAAATATAGCTATAAAAATGCCGAGTGTTTCAAACCAATCAAATTCCCTGAATAAAAAAACTATTTTTACTGCTAAAACTATTAATAAGATTCTAGTAATTGGATCTCCAAAAGATTCAATTAAAAGTCTAAAGAAACTATTTTCGTTTTTAGTTTCAATTTTATTACTTCCATACTTTTCTCTACTTTGAATTATTTCTGCATCCGTTAAGCCTTTAATTTCCATAACTTGTCCTCCGATTAAAATATATGGGACAAGTTATAAAAAAATTCCTAAAATAAGATTATCATAAATCTTAAGAGTTTGATTTAAACTTCATTAGATAACCAATAAATAATCTAGTGTTTCTATTTACGTTTTTGTGTCAATAATTTACGTTTTTTCGACATTTTTCGCTCTACGTGTTGTAAACTGAATGTGTAAAGTTGTATAATAAAGATGTCAAGAAAGGGTGCGCGCATTATGACAAAAAAAGTAAAGTTAATTTTGTTATTACTTTCTTTAAGTATTTGTCTAGGCTTAGTTAGCAATACTTATTCCAGATATGTCGCTAATACTAAAGGTAATATAAGCGCAGCTTTTTCTAAATGGCAAATTTTAGTTGACAATAATGATATTACTAATAATAGTAATTCAACTATCGATATTGTTCCTATTTTAGAAGAAAATAACAATGTTGCAGATAATGTTATAGCACCTTCTTCTAAAGGTTATTTTGATATTAATATTGATCCAACTAATGTTGATGTATCGTTTAGCTATATAATCGATTTACAGATGGAAAACGATTATATGCCAGACTTAATGATAACTAAATATGCGATTCTACCAGATTCATATGAAGAAGGTGAAGATTTAGATATTATTTCTTTAGAGAATAGTAAAATAAATAATACTTTATTATTTAATAAAGAAAATAGTGATTTTAGATTTAAAACTTTTACTGTTAGAATCTACTTTGAATGGTACGAAGGCGAAAATGAAACAATGAATGATGAAGATGATACAAATATTGCAATGTTAGCAGTCGCAGAAGAAGATTTAGCATTTAAAATGCATGCTAATATCTCGTTTGAACAATTTATAGATTAATTATATATAGCACTGTTTAGAGTAATTACCTCATATCCTCTATCAAAAAAAATTGATATCCTACTTTAAAAAAGTGCAAATAAAAAAATAGCTTATCGGACTTAAGTTATTTTTTTGTTTTTATTTTATTTATTTAATTTAGTCTTTTCCATTGTGATAACTGGTATTACTTTACATGTATTTTCTTTAAGATTCCCATAAATCTTTGAAGTATCATTATCTATCTTTTTTAAGGCAAATCCTTGAAATAGATTATATTCAGTATTTGTCCAGTAACAGCCGCTTGAAGGAAGAAAAGAAAATCTTTCATTCATGAATTTATAATATCCGTTATAATTAGTTGCATCTAATAATTTTGTTTCTATTCTATTATTATATTTTAAATTACCAATAATCGAATCTGATAAATTTTCTCTAATTAATATAGAGTTTTGAATATCTGTGGA
This sequence comes from uncultured Muribaculaceae bacterium, assembly GCA_964520725.1. Taxonomy (GTDB): domain Bacteria; phylum Bacillota_I; class Bacilli_A; order RF39; family UBA660; genus DUUS01. The sequence continues at coordinate 4,678 of CAZFQF010000051.1, forward strand.
AACTATTTTCATTAAGTCGGTTACAGATAACCCTCTTTTATTTACAACCCAAGTATTAGTCATTGTGTTTAAAGCATTCTCATAATCGTTATATGGAACTGTTAAATAAGTACTATATGGATTAGGTAAAAGGTTTACTACTGTATCAGCAAGGGTATTATTTTCATCTAATACATAGGTTTTTAAACAGGTCTCACTGAGTGCAGTGCAGGTTTTATTATTTATTACATCTATTAATATTTCATCGCCTAAATTATATTTAAGGTCACTAGAAGTTCCTATAGCTAAATATTGTTCAGCCGTTAAACTTATTTCAATTTGAATCGAAGGCTGCTCTTGATAATTTATATCATTTAAGCTTTTTTCTTCTTCACTTTTGTTAAAATCAAATGCTTTTGTTCCCCATAAACTATCGAGTTCATCGTTAGCGGAATCAAGTGGCCACGATATTGATATTTCAAAAACACTTTCATCCCCATTTGATAATACATAGTTCTTAGTTAAATCTATATTTATTCCAAAAGGAAAATTGTGTGAAAGTAAATCTTCAATAGTTTCGGAAGTAGTAACTTCATTTGTTATGTAATTATTTTCACTGTTTCCTAAAATCCTAGCCGAAACAATTGAATATTTTACTTCAGCATCCGAGTCACCTAAATTTTTTATTTTGATAATTTCATCTAACGGTTCCATTCCAGGATATATTTCTGATAAAGAAATTACTACATCATTAGAAACTTTCTGACCATTTTTTTCTAATTCGATATACCAAGCTTTAACATTTACTTCTGTTGATACTTTTGCTAAGCCACTGTAAGCAAACCAGGCAAGAGTAACTGATATAAATGAAACCGCAATCATAAATAAAGACACTAAATTGAGTTTTAAATAAGCTTTAGGTCTAATTTTCATTTATATCACTTCCTTCCTTTTTATATCTGGATTAAATCTTACTTCTTCGTTTTTCTTCTTTGTTTAATAACATTCCAAAAATTTCATATCCTATTATAAATATTAAAGGGACAATAATAAAAAGATAAAATCCGATATTTGTTCCTACTATTTTATATATTAATGAAAGAATAATAGTTTTATAAACTACTTTTCCATATAACTGTTCTTCAGTAATTGTAGGATCTTCTATGATATTACTTAATCCTTTTGCCCGAAACAAATATTTTCCATTTTCATCTTTACCGATTTTTACTACTTCGTGAGTTACTATCTTGCCAGCAACATCACCTTTATTCCCTAAGTAACTGATAGCATCTCCAACTTTGATTTTAGAAGGATCTACTTCTTGAGCAATTAATACATCTCCAATCACATATCTAGGTTCCATACTTAAAGAGATAACTGTAAACATTCGATAATTAAAAACAGAAATTTTATTATTACTAAATCTTTGTAAAAAAACCACTAAAATAAAAGCTCCTAGTGCGACAATAAATATTCCGTTTAATACTTTCATTATTCCTCTACAAATTTTATTTTCTTTAAAACACCTTATTATATTTTTCATTTTTACCTCTACTTTTATATATAATTTCGGGACTTTTCTATATATTCTTCAATTGCACTTTTAAATTTATTTTTGATATCTGAACTATCAATTAAGTTTTTATTTCTTTCTTTTTTTAATTCATTAGCAATCATTTCTAATATTTCTTCATCGGTTAAAGATATTCCACTATTTAACAAAATAGAGATAACTCTTTTTAGTTGCTGATTTATCAGAACTACTGCATATTCAGCTAAACGTTTTTTTTGCTCTCTTTTAGATATCGAAATAGAATCCAAAACAAAGAAATCCATTAAAAACGAATCATCTAAAATTGATTTTAATGTATTATTTCCGGCTGTATCTAAGCCTTTTTTAGAAGAATCATCTTTATCATCGTCATACATTTGTAAGAAATCCCATAACTTTGAAGCAACTTGAAAGTTGGGATTTTTTAGTATCAAGTTAGTTTTCTTAATTGGAGGACTTACTAAAGAAATTCGCTGTTTTTCTAAAGTAGTATACATCTCGCTTCCTTGCCAACTGCGAACAAATGCTTTTATTCCTTGAATTTGAGCTTTAATTTTTTCAATTTCTTGTTGAATCTTTTTTTCTTTAATGTTTTCTTCTCCTTCTTCAGGAATTTCATTAGAAGTAATCTTAAATTCAATATTTACTTTTTCTTTCCCTGTTGAAGTGGTTGCTGCATATTCTAGAACTTTTTCATCTCTAATTTCAATATTTTCTAATTCTTCTTCTTTTTTATTGATAAATCTAGAAACATTATATATTAAAGTATAAAGAAAACGGTTTTCATAAGTATTAAATGTTTCTTCAGATCTTTCAATCATTATTTTAGAAGGAGATACTTCATTAGTCTTTTCATCTATTTTATCAATATATTGAGTATGTCTAGATAAATCTTTTATACTCGCAACAGAGATTTTTTTAGCTTTTTCAACCTTTACTGTTTCTTCTTCTCTAATTAACATTAATTTAGGATTTCTAACAATATTATCCAGATAAGGACAAGCTAGGTCAATTTTTGAAACCCAATCAAAGTCAAAAGATCCGCTGCTAAAATCCGATTGATAAAACATTTCTGAGTTCAATTTTTTAATAAAAGTATCACTTTTATTATTCAATTCATTGTTAAGACTGATTTTCTTAGCCATAAATATTCTCCTTCTTTTTTATGCAGTTTTCTTAATTCTTTCTAAGAAATCAATACATTCTTTCATTTTATCTTTTCCAAATGATTTATTTAAATAGTTAATAAGTGGATCTATTTCATCTTTAATAAATAAGATATTTAATTGTTCGAATTTTCGTAATACTTTTTTAGCCATGAAATAGTCAATAGCTTCTATTTCATCTCCGCCACAACCAACATAAACTGGAACAAAAGTATTCAGCTGTTTTAAAATACGATTACCAAAGGCAATACGAAAATGTTTAATTACATAATCATCCATGTCTTTTACTTTTTCTAAGTTAGCACTTGAAACCACATATTTTTCTTCAGCTTCTCTAAATAAACTTTCTAAATAACTAGCATTTATTTCAATTGGTTCTTGTTCACGTGATTTAAATGGTTCTGACTTTGTAT
>CAZFQF010000052.1:0-7759 GCA_964520725.1 uncultured Muribaculaceae bacterium
TCATGAATCACTTTTTTTTATATACAAATTGTTTCACATCAATTGTAACACTACAACCAAATATTGATTTTTTTATTTCAAATATTGATTAAAATAATAGAACATGATATAATTTATATGCTAGGAGAGTGTATATAAATGGATGAAAGATTATTTGCCAGTAGTGGTGAGAATAAGAGCTTTGTTGAATATATATCAGCTAAAAAAATAAATAAAATAAAACTTGAAAGAAAAGAATATAAATCAGAAATTGAAAAAGCGATAGAGGAAAGTGGCCGTATTCTAGAAAGAAATGGTGCTAGATGTAATTTTATTGCTGAAATTTTAGCTAAAAAAGATGTAATTGTTTCTTCTTATTCTAAGGATGTTACGCGTGAATCTATTGCAGATGAAAATTCTATAGAATTAGATACTTTGATTGCTGAGTATGAAGAATTTATTCAAACACTTTCTAGAGAAGATAGAGAAGACTTGGCATTTTATTATCCAGGTCAAATAAATGATCGTGAAGTTAGAACTATTAAAGGCAAGGAAGAAGAAGATAAAACTATTGAAAGATGCCCAGAAGTTAAGACTTTTGATTATGAACAAGCTACAGCAATTTTAGCTCCGATATTTGATATCATTGATTCTTATTTATTACCTGAAAAAGGATTAGAGATAAGTGAGCCAGTTCAAGAACCTGATACAACTTTAGAACCTGGATTTGGATATTTTAGTCCATCTAAAGTTTTAGATGATAATAATACTAAAATTCTTCCTAAAAGATTCAAGGTATTAGGAATTAAAAGTATAAATCCAGCTAAGTCTGAACTAAAAGAAGATCAAGATGAAGTCGGACCTATAACAAGTACTAATTTTGATTTCAATGATTTCGGTGGTGAAAATGCTAAAGTAGAAGAAACAGAAAGTGTATTTGCTCCGACAGAAGAAACTACGTCGATTGATAGTAGTGTATCTTTTGAAATTCCTAATAATGTATCGTTAGTTGATATTGCATCAATAATAGATAATATTTCATGGGAAGCTATTTATGAACCAAATAAAGAAATGTTAGATAAAATAGTAATCGAAAAAAATGATGGTAATTTTGCAGGAATTGAACATAATCCGAATATATTCGCTGGAACAATTATAAAAATTCCAACAGTATTTGGTGTTGAACCTGAAAAAACACCATCAATGAAATTAGCTGCATAAAAGGAGAATGAATAAAATGTTTTTTACGACAAATGATTTAATAGAATTAGAAGATGCTAACTATCTTGTTAGTCAAGTAGCAATTGTTGATAATCAAGTATATTATGAAGTTAATGAAACTGACAAAGAAGATGATACTTTACTTGATAATATAATGATAGTTAAAGCGGTTAGTGAAAAAGGAAATTTATATATCGAAGAAATAACTGATGAAGAACTATTAACAAAAATAAAAGAAAATTTTGATAGTTCTAAATAAAATTAAAAAGTAATGCCAAAAACGAAAGATTTTTTGGTTTTTTTATAAAAAAATTTAATCTGTTTTATTGATTAAAAATAGCATGTATATTATACTAATCTTATTCGTGAGGTCTATCTATGAAAAAAAGTAAATATTATAAAAAGATTTTTTCTTATTTTACTAAATATAAATTATTATTAGCAATATATATTATAACTTCTTTATTAACGATTATTACTAATATAATAACTCCTTTTTTATCTGCTAAAATAATCAAAGCTATTACTGAAGTAAACATTCAACAAATGATATTTTTTTCAGTTGCGGTATTAATTGTTTCTGCGGTTGAAGAATTAATTAGCGCATTTAACACTCATTCTAGTACTAGACTGCAAGATTTAGTTTCACTAGACATTAAAAGTGATGTTTCTACTGAATTATTTAGATTAGAAACTAAAAACTTTGATAAAGAAGGAACCGGATTTTTTTCTTCTCGGATAAACAGCGAACCTGATAGTATTGCTTGGATATTTACTAGTGTTAGATATAATGTTCTAGGAGTGTTTTCTTCTTTTGGTATTTTGATTTATATATTTATAATAAGTTATAAGATAGGAATTATGTTTTTAATGTTATCGTCTATAATCTTTTTTATCCAATATAAAAGAACTAAAACTTGGGAGACTACGAGAAAGAAAATAAATGAATTAAGTGAAAAACATTCTAGTACCTTTAGTGAGATTATAAGAGGTATTAGAGATATAAAAGTTTTAAATTTAAAAGATATAATGATAAATAAAACTATTAATGAACAAACAACAATGACAAATTTAGAAAATAAAATGCGAATTAAAGAAAAAGTTTATGATTTTTTATATTGGATTGTAAGAGCTATTTCTGACTTTGCGCTGATAATATTTGGGGTTTATTTAATTACTAAAAAAGAATTAAGCGGAGCAAACTTATTAATTCTTTATATGTACCGAATGAATATATTTTCTTTTATTCGCAATATTGCAGGAGTATACGATGAATATAAACGTTTTAATTTATCAGTCGAAAGATTATATGAAGTAATTGATGGTGAAAAATACCCTAAAGAAAAATTTGGAAAGATAGAAGTTTCAAAAATCCATGGAAATGTGGAATTTAAAAAAGTTAATTTTGGGTATAATGAGAAGCCGATACTAAAAAAAGTTAGTTTTAAAATCAAAGCAAATGAAACCATAGGTTTTGTTGGTAAAAGTGGCCAGGGAAAAACAACTATTTTTAATTTGATCTCAAAGTTATATAGTGCTGAAAATGGAAGTATATTTATTGATAAAATAGATATAAATGATTTAACTGAACAAACAATCAGAAAAAATATTTCGGTGATTACTCAGGACCCTTATATATTTAATCTTAGTATTAAAGAAAATTTAAAAATAGCTAATCCAAATATTACTGATGAAGAAATGATTGAGAAGTGTAAGTTGTGCGCTTTACATGATTTTGTAGATAGTTTGGAAGAGGGATACAATACAAAAGTTGGAGAAGATGGGGTTATTTTATCTGGTGGTCAAAAACAGAGACTTGCTATAGCGAGAGCTTTAATAAAAGAAAGTGAAATTATTTTACTGGATGAGGCAACAAGTTCATTAGATAATGAAACTCAAGATTATATTCATGAATCGATAAGAAAGATCAGTAAAGATTATACAATTCTTATAATTGCCCATAGATTATCAACAGTTAAAGATTGTGATAAAATTATAGTTGTTGATGATGGGAAAATAGCAGATATTGGAAGTCATAAAGATTTAATTAAAAATAGTGAAATCTATAAAAATTTATATCAAAAAGAATTGATATAATTGGATATCTAAGTAATCTAGTTTAAACTATAAAAAAGTTTAAATTTTTTTATGATATTTAATGACCAAAATAACAGTAATTAATTCTACTTGAATAAGATTTGACAATCTTCCCCATAATATGTTAAAATAAATCTCGTTCGTCTGGGGAGGGGAACAAAAATGAAAAGTAGAGTATCTTCACCGAAGGTATTAAACATTGTGTTATGTCTAGTAATTTTAATAATATTTGTACTTACAATAGGAGTAAGAACTAATGCAGAAGTATTAACTGATAGTTCTTCTGAGGTGATACCCCTCAAAAGCCAATTAGGCAATGATTATCAAGATTTAAACTTATTATCTATAACCGAATCTCAACAAGAGATAAAAGAAGAAGTAATTTTAGATTTAGATTATTATATAAATCAACATAAAGAGACGATTATATTCTTTAGTAAATTATTTGATTATAATTACGAAGATATAGTTAAAGATTTACATCAAAGAGAATCCGAAAATGAGACTTTAGATTACACTAATATTGGTTACTTAAAAGATAAAGATCATAATTTAAAAACATATTCAAGTTTTGAATATGGATTAATTGAATATTTCTATACTTTAAATAATAAAAATAGTAAATTAAGAAATATTAAATATGTTCCTTATACAGGGAGTGCCCAGTATGTTGAGAATTTAATTATTTATTTTTCTTCTATATATACTAATGTTGATAAAACAACACTATTAAGTATTGGTGCTGCTGAGTCAGGATATTATAAAGTTAATTTTATGTTAAAATATAATAATATTTATGGGGGAATGAGTAGTAAGGGATTAATTAAACATAACAATATTGAACAAGGTGTTCTAAGTTTTGTAAGATTAATGTCTAGAAACTACTATGGTAAAGGATTAAATAGTCCGGAGGCTATCGGAGCAGTTTATTGTCCTGTTTATGTAAACGGAGTTAAAAAGGCAAGTTCACACTGGTTAGATCTAGTAGCAAATGCTAAAAACAAATATAATAATTATACAGACATGATTACAATTAAGGATTTGATTAATATAGAGGAGATTTAGTTCTTCTCTTTTTTTGTTTTTAAATTGTAATAGCTAAAAATATACTATATAATAATATTAAGGTGGTAAAAGATGAGAATAGATAAAATTAATTATTATTTAAATATAGCCGAGGAAGTAACTCGCAGATCAACTTGTTTAAGAAGAAAATTCGGATGTGTAATAGTTAAGAACGATGAAATCATAGCAACAGGATATAATGGAACCCCTAGAGGTAGAAAAAATTGTGATGATTTAGGTTATTGTATGAGAGAGAAAATTAATATCCCTAGAGGAGAGAGATATGAAATGTGCAGAAGTGTTCATGCTGAACAAAACGCAATTATTTCTGCAGCTCGTAAAGATTTAATGGATTCAACTTTGTTTTTAGTTGGGGTTAATGCTTTAACAGAAAAAGTTGAAGAAAATTTAACTTCTTGCATGATGTGTAAAAGAGTAGTTATTAATGCAGGAATAAAAGAAGTAATTGTTAGAGAACCTAATAACCTGTATACTATATATAAAGTAGAAGATTGGATAAATGATGATGATTCATTAAAAGGAGAATTTGGATACTAATGAAAAAAATAACCGACATTGATATTAGAAACAAGAAAGTTATTTTAAGATGTGATTTAAATGTTAATATTAGTGATAATAAGATTATCAATGAAGAAAGAATAATTGCTTCTTTAGAGACAATTAATTATTTAATTAAGCAAAATGCTAAAGTTATAATTATGAGTCATTTGGGTAAAATAAAAGAAGAGGCGGATAAAGAAGAAAATTCTTTATATATTGTATATAAAAGATTAGAAGAATTACTCGCAACAAAAGTTACTTTTTCAAATGTAACTAAAGGTGCGGAATTAGAAAAGAAGATTGATAATTTAAATCCTGGTGAAGTTTTATTAATGGAAAATACTCGTTTTGAGGATTTAAACGATAAAAGTGAAAGTAATAACAATGACAATCTTGCTAAGTACTGGGCCTCTTTAGGAGAAGTATTTATTAATGATGCATTTGGAATGACGCATAGAAAACATGCATCAAATTCAGGAATATCTAAGTACTTAGAAAGTGGAGTTGGTTTTTTAATTGAAAGAGAACTTGAAGGTTTGAAATCTTTAATTGAACCTGAGCGCCCATTTACAGTTATTATGGGTGGAGCAAAAGTTGGAGATAAAATAACTTTAATCGCTAATTTATTAAAAAAAGGAGATTACTTACTATTAGGTGGAGGAATAGCAAATACGTTTTTAAGTGTTAACCATAACGTGGGTAATTCTTTAGTTAGTCCAGAATCAATTGAAGAAGTAAAAAAGTTAATAAAAGAATATAAAGATAAAATAATCCTACCTATTGATGTAGTAGTGCAAAGTGGGGAAGAGGTATTAATTAAAGAATTAGCTGATATTAAAGAAGATAATAAAATATATGATATAGGTCCTAAAACCATAGAGCTCTATAAAAAATATATTGATCTTGCTAAAACCGTATTTATTAATGGAACTGTAGGTCTATATGAAAATAGTGAATTTGCCCAAGGGACTAAAAGTATTTTGGAAATATGTTCTAAATGCCGAGGAAGGGTAATTTTAGGTGGTGGCGATGCTTTAGCTAGCGCTACAAAATTTAAAATAAATAATTTCTATTTTATGTCTACGGGTGGCGGAGCGACTCTAGATTATATTGGAACTGAGAAACTAGCTTGTTTGGAGGATTAAATGTTAATAGTTTTAAATCATAAAATGAATTTAAGCATTGATGAAATAAAAAAATATGAGGTAAAATTACGAGATTATGATGTAGTAGTAATGCCTCAAACCCCTTATATGGGATTATTTTCAAGTGGAAAGTATACTTTAGGAAGTCAGTGCATTAGTGAGTATACGGCAACTGGAGGGATAAGCTCGGAGGCTTTAGTTAGTCTTAAGGTTAAATATGTCTTAGTGGGTCATTATGAAAGAAGAAGTATTCAAAAAGATACAGAAGAAGTAATATTAAAAAAAATTAAAGAAACATTAAAATATAAAATGATTCCGATTTTGTGTATTGGGGAAAATTTAGAACAAAGAAATAATAATGAATATAGAGAATCCTTAAAAATCGAAATAGATAATGTATATAGTAATATAGAAAATGAGAAAGAGAATATTATTATAGCTTATGAACCTGTTTGGAATATTGGTTTTACTAATGAACTTAATATTGAAGAAATAGAATCTACAATAAAAGAAATAAAGGAATATATAGAAAAAGAATATAAAGTTATTCCAAAAGTTTTATACGGTGGAGGAGTCAATTATGATAGCTCTCTAAAATTAAAAAATATAGATATTTTAGATGGTTTAGTTATTGGAACCGCTTCTTTAGATATAAATAATATAATAGATATTTGTAATATTTTTAAAAACCAGTAGATCTGGTTTTTTAGATGGATACATAATTATTATAATTTTCACATAAAATATAATAATTGTTTTTTTTAATTTATTATTGTATAATGCATAGTGAAAGAAGGCATTATGGAAAAGCTAAAAGTCGGTGACAGGTTAGAAATACACTGTTACAAACATAATGGCAAAATCCATAGGACTTGGAATGAGGCAATTGTATTAGATATTACGCCAGATATATTAATATGTGGAAATAAAAGAGCAACAGTAACTGAAAGAGATGGACGAACTCATAAAACGAGAGAGACTTCAATAATCTTTTTCTATACTAAGAGATGGTTTAATGTATTTGCACAATTCAAAAAGACAGGATTATTTTATAAATGTAATATAGCTACACCTTATTTGATAGATGATAATATCATTAAATTTATAGACTATGATTTAGATTTAAAAGTTTTTCCTGATGGAGGATTTAGAGTTTTAGATAAAAATGAATATAAATATCATAAGACTATCATGAAATATTCTGAGGACTTGGATAAAATACTTCAAAGCGAACTTACGGATTTAATAAACATTAAAAGAGTTGAAGTAGGGCCATTTAATAAGGACGTAATATCCAAATATTATAAAAAATATTTAGATATCACCGAAAATGATGAGGAAAATGAATAATTTAATGTAAATTATTCGTTTTTTTATAAAAAAGCAAAAAAAGACTAGTAATTTTTTTGTTTTCAGCATATAATACTATGTATGCACAGGAAGAAAGCCTAAAATACAGGCAAAGAGTGCAAAAATGTGTCAAATTTAAATTTTTGTCGAATTTTTGAAAAAAAGTGTTGACTTAGAGAAGAAGGTTTGATATATTACTAATGCGCCACCGAAAAGGAGCGCAAATGATCTTTGAAAACTAAGTAAAATGTCAATTTTGAGTAGTCAAGATTAAACTTAAAAAATAAAATTATTTTTTTTTGAGAGTTTGATCCTGGCTCAGGATGAACGCTGGCGGCATG
>CAZFQF010000053.1:0-7607 GCA_964520725.1 uncultured Muribaculaceae bacterium
TCGGTTATTTCTAAATTATTTTCTTTAATTTTAACTATCGCATCAATTATTTCTGCTCGGCCACCATAATTTAAACAGACGTTTAAAACTCCTGCTGTATTATTTTTAGTAATTTCTGTGACATTACAAATTATTTCCCAAACCTTATCAGATAATGGTTCGCGGCGACCCGAAAATACTACTTTAATATTTTCTTTATGTAATTCTTTAATTCTTTCACTAAAAAGTTTAATTATTAAACCCATTAAATAACTAACTTCTTCTTCACTTCTTCTAAAATTTTCAGTTGAAAAAGCATAGATACTTAAATTTCTTATTCCTTTTTTATTTATTATGTATTTTGAAAGTTCAATTATTCTATTAGCTCCAGCTAAATGACCTTCAAATGATTTCTTACCTTTTTCTTTTGCCCATCTACGATTACCATCCATGATAAGCCCCACATGATTTGGAATTATTATACTCTCCATAATTTCACCTAATGATAAGTATACTAAGAATTAACTAAAATTGCAATAAAGTGAACTTCCCTATTGTCAATAAATATACGATATCATTTTAAGATTTAAAAGTTTCTTATTATTAAACTACTTTATATGGATTAACACTCGTTCCTAGGCCTGTTATTCGTGTTGTAGATTTAAGTGTTACTGCGGGGCGCAAGCCGCCAGTTACATTCACGTTGTTGTAGCCAAGGTAGCCAATATTGCTAACGTCGAACACGTCCGAGAAACCTCCATCGAAGTAGAACGGCGAGGCAGACCACCACTCCATGCCACTTGTATTCTTATATAAATAATAATCAGTATTATAATTTGCATATACCCCACCAGCATATGCTACTTCATCGACTGTTAATAATCCTATCGGGTTGGTTAAGCTCCCATTTCCTTTTGTTGTATCACTTACTGTAAACGAATCATTCTTTAATTCACATTTTAAATTAGGATTTTTTGTGGTTAATAATCTTTGATACCCCGCATAATAAGTCTCACTTAGTCCAAAGCCTGTTCCTGTTGCTGGGCCTCCTACTTCACTTCTTAACTGACGATTATTACAATATATTGTATCGGCTATATTTGATGCATAACTTGATAACTTTGATGTATACCATGTATCTAAATTTATCTTGATTGTACTACTCGTTTCATTTGTTGTTGCTTGCGCTCTTGATATCGAAGTTACACCTGGCGCTCCTCCGTACATATATCCCACGTATTTGGCATCATAATAATTTGTATCAAATACTGTTGTATATGTTTCTCCAATATATCTGGCAAAGGCATTTGTACTTCCATCTTGCGATGAATCGCATGGATTTCCTACTGCATTGGGATTATAATTATAAAGAGCTAACTTTATTGATCCATCTCCTATTACTCTTACTACTCGCCAGCACATTCCTGCAAATACTACATAATTATTTTCTGGTGCTCCTCGATAATAATATGAGGTTCCATAATCATCTTCGGCTTTGAATATTCCATTTGTTTCTGGAGAAAAAATTGGTTTATCTATTTCGTGTTTTATTGATTTAGTTACATTCCCACCGCTTACTTCTAATATTTGATACATTACTGTGCATTTATTTTCCATTTCAAATTCCCAATAGTCACATATATATTTTCCAATATCTGCAGATGTCATATTTCCTACGCCCATTTCCATTGTTTTATTTTCTATTTCAAATCCTGTCGGACCAGTTTTATATGTATCTCCTATATAAACATCATACGAAAAGGTCATATAATATTCTACTGGTGTTTTTTCTGTATATCCTATGAATAAGGGAGCTATCTTACTAAAATCAGGGGTTGATTTTGCATTTATTGTTGCTATTCCACCCTCTTGGGCTATGATATTATCTTTTAAACAATCTGTACATGCCATATCATTTATTCCAATATGGGCTTTAAACGTTTTTCCTTGATCATAATTTTGATTTGTACCTGTTTCAGGAAAATATAATTCTAATGCATATGTATGCACTTTATCTCCACTGGTTTTTGTAAAATGTCCGGTTCCAACAAATGATGAATATCCAGTTGAGGCTACTTCTTGCATCTCTGTTATATTTGGAATTACGGCTCCATTTCCTCCTGTATTTGTACTTGTTAATTTATACTTGATTGATCCATATGAAAATGTATTTTCATCTACTATTATTCTTACACTATATCCCATCTGGGAGTCTGTTGTATTGTTTCCCGTTACGGTAAAATTTTTAGTTGCAAACTTTTCACTTGAAGGGTATACCCCAGTTGCTGTTATTGCTGAGCCTCCTGCATAAGTAATATTCATTGTTCCACCTGCTGCGGTTATTGTTGTGGTATTCTCGGCTCCACTTAATGATGCACTAAAATATCCAAACGATGCTCCTATTGTTATTAATAAAAGAATTAGTACTGCGCTTATTATTCCTGTTATTTTTTTTGTTTTTATTAATTAACTCCTATTCTTATACTTTGATTATAACAATTTCATTAATGTTTTTCAATAAAATTCTTAAGAACTCTTACTTTCAAAAAATTATTAAATTAAAAAGTCAGTTTAACTTATAATTAAAATAAGCTAAGCTGACTTGATTCAGGTAATGATTCAAAGATTCCTAAAGATCTCATTTTATCAATTGTTGTTGAATTAATTTTTCCTCGCATTTGAACATCTTCAATACTAATATAAGGAGCTATTTCTCGTTGTTCAACAACTGTATTAGCAGCGCTATCTCCTAACCCATCTAAAGCGTTAAAAGGAATGATTAAACCTTTCTCATCTTCAGAAATAACAAACTTATTACTATCACTTTTTTGTAAATCAATATTTTTAAAAGTATATCCTCTTACGACCATTTCTAGGGCACAATATAAAACATCTAAGATTTCTGTTTCTTTATTAGTTTGTTCAAAACCTTTACTTTCTAGTTCAGAAATTCGATTGCGAATTCCTTGCTCTCCTTTAATAAGGGTTTCAACCTCAAAAGCATTACATCTAATCGAAAAATATGCACTATAATAGTAAATCGGATAATAAACTTTAAAATAAGCAATTCTTAAAGCACTCATAATATAAGCAACAGCATGAGCCTTAGGAAACATATATTTTATTTTATGACAAGAATCAATATACCAATCTGCTATTTCTGCCTCTCTTAAAACTGTTTCGTGTTCTTTCCATACATCTGGTAATTTAGATGGCATTCCTTTACGGACAAATTCCATGATTTTAAATGCTTTTAATGGTTCTACACCATTGTTTATTAAATAAACCATAATATCATCACGACAACCAATTACTTCGCTAAATGGAACTATTTTATTTTTAATAAGTTCCGAAGCATTTCCTGCCCAAACATCTGTTCCGTGGGATAATCCCGATATTTTAACTGCATCCGCAAAAGTTGAAGGTTGGGTATCAACTAACATTTGAATAACGAATCTAGTTCCCAGTTCTGGTAAACCTAAAGTTCCAGTTGGACAGTTAATCTGTTCAGGTGTTACTCCTAAAGTTTCAGGACTTGATAATAATTTTAAAACTTTCGGATCATTAAACGGTAAAGTTGTAACATCAATTCCCGATAAATCTTGCAGCATTCTAAGCATAGTTGGATCATCATGTCCAAGGATATCTAGTTTTAAAATTTCGTCTTCCATCGGATGATAATCAAAGTGTGTTGTTCGCCATAAAGAATTAACATCATCTGCCGGAAACTGATAAGGAGTAAAATCAAATACGTCCATATATTCAGGAATTACAACAATTCCCCCTGGATGCTGCCCAGTTGTTCTTTTAACTCCAGTACAACCTAAAGCTAATCTTTCAATTTCGGCGCTTCGCATAACTATTCCACGATCTTCACAGTATCCTTTAACAAAACCATAAGCTGTTTTTTCCGCAACTGTTCCAATTGTCCCAGCCCGATAAACATTATCAACTCCAAATAACTCTTTAGTATATTCATGAGCTTTCCATTGATATTCTCCAGAAAAGTTAAGATCTATATCAGGAACTTTATCGGCATTAAATCCTAAGAATGTTGCAAAGGGCATATCTTGTCCTTCCATTTTCAAATCATTGTTACAGTTAGGACATTTCTTCTCAGGTAAATCATAGCCGCTAGAATATTTAGTTCCCAATGTTTCTCCATTTTCATCTTCAAAAGTAGTATACTTGCAATTTGGACAAACATAATGAGCTGGAAGTGGATTAACCTCAGTAATTCCCATCATAGTTGCAACAAATGAAGAACCTACCGAGCCTCTCGAACCTACTAAATATCCATCATCATTACTTTTTTTAACTAACTTTTGGCTAATTAAGTAAATAACATCATAGCCACCTTTAATAATTCCAGATAATTCTTGTTTAATTCTATCATCTATTAAAGGATGAAGTGGTGATCCGTAGATTTCTTCAGCCTTCCCATAAACTATTTTATTTACTTCCTCAACTGAGTTCTCAATTTTAGGTGAAAACGGGACTCCTCCTGTATCAATAATTACATCAACAAATTCAACCATCTGTGCAATTTTATTAGGATTTTCGATAACAATTAAATTAGCTAAATCTTTTCCTAAAAATTCAAAATCAGCTAGCATCTCATCAGTAGTTCTAAAATGAAGTGAAGGAATTGAGGTAATATCTTTGCGGGCTAAAGTATGTCTTCCTCCCCCAGGAACTTTTTGATTAACAATTATTTCTCTGTATATCTTATCTTCTGGGCTTAAATGATGGACATCTCCTGTTGCAACAATTAATTTCCCGGCTGATATCGTATTTTCAATTATTTTTTTAATATTATTTTCTAATTCCAAAACATTTTCAAAACTTCCAGTTTGAATTAAATGACCATACGCATCTAGACTTTGAACTTCGACATAATCATAAAAACTAATAATATTTGCTAGTTCTTCTTCAGTTTTACTACGGGCTTCAGTAAAGACTTCACTTTCGTAACAGCCACTCCCAATTAATAATCCCTCACGGTGCTTTTCAATTTCGCTTCTTAAAATTCTTGGAGTTTTATACAAATATTTAGTATTAGCATAACTAATTAATTTAAATAAGTTTTTTAAACCTGCTCTCGTTTTAGCTAAAATATTTACATGATAAGAACGACCAAATTTATGGATTTCATCTTTAGGAACTAAATTATTTAAATCTTTTAAATTATTAATATTATATTTCTCAATCTTTTTTATCATTTTTGCGAAAATTTTTGCTGTTCCGTCAGCATCATAATCAGCTCTGTGGTGTCCTTCTTCATCAAATTCTACTTCATATCTTTTAACTAGCGCACTTAGACTATGTCTAAATTGATCTGGATCTAAGGCTCTAGATAATTCTAAAGTATCAATAACTGTATTTTTAAGCTCTCCTAAATCATATTTTTGATAAGCCATTTCCATAAAAGACATATCAAATTTAGCATTATGAGCAACTAAAACACTATCTTTAAACCAATCTTTAAATCTTTTAACTGCATTTTCTTCATTGTCTTTATCTACCAGCATGGCATCAGTAATACTAGTTATTTCTGTTATTTTAGGTGGTAACTTTCTACCAGGATTAATTAATTCATTGAAAGTATCAATTATTACTCCGTTTTGGAAAAGAACCGCTCCAATTTCAATAATTGAATCTCCTCCACCAGCATTAAATCCGGTGGTTTCTAGATCAAACACACAGTAAATACTAGATGTAAGATCTTTATCTATTGGATTTTTAATAATATTAATTGAATCATCAATTAATAAAAGTTCTGTTCCATAAATAACCTTAAATTTTTCTTCTTCTTCTTTGCCTTTATTATATCCTTTAACAAATTTATGGACTTCCGGATAAGCTTGAGCTCCATTCTTATCAGTGATAGCAATTGCTTTATGCCCCCAAGCAACTGCTTGATTTAATAAGTCTTTAGCATTCACTACTCCATCCATTTGACTCATCATAGTATGAGCATGTAATTCTACTCTTTTAATCGCAGCATTATCAAATCTTTTCTGATCTTTACTAGGAATTTCTTCAATATCTCTTAAATTTAAAACCAAATCTCGAGCATAAGTATCATTCTTCGTATAACCGCGAAATTTATACCATTTATTTTGTGTTAAACCATTTTTAAGCTTATTAAACTCATCTTCATCTTTGCTAAAAACTTTTGCTAAGATACTATCAGTCTTATCACTGATTTTTAGAGTTAAAATTCTAAAATTACTTTTTGTTGAACTAAATTCTTCAATTCCAAAAATATATGCCTCTAAGGTTACATTATTTTCCTCACCCATAATATCCGTAATTTTTGTAACTTTAGATTTTATTTCTTCCCCCATTATAACTTGATACTCGAGAGTAGATTTTATAACTACTATTTCTTTAGTATTTTCAATTTCTTCTTTTATTTTCTGACGCTTTTCATCATTAATCTCTGCAAGAATTTCATAATCCGTTATTCCCACACTTTTTAACCATTTAATAATTTTTTTACTATTATCAATTATTAAATCCGCTTCAATTTGACTAACTACTTCAAAAATAATTTTAGTTTCATCTATATAAATTTCATTATCAATTAGACTAATTAAAGAAGGATATTTCTTAGTTAAGATGTTTATATAATATCTTGTATATTCTAAAATTCTTTCATTACTAATATTTTCATATAAAAAAGTAATATTAATTTTACTAATATCTTCTAATCCTTTATCACAGATATCTATTAAATTTAAAACCCTATCTATAGGTAATACTTCTTTACTATTTAAATGGACATCCCAAGTCTCTTTTTTATTATTAACAACTACCTTTTTCACTTTAGTATTGCTAAAATCATCGCTATATTCAAACCCTATTTTATCAAAAAACCTTTTTAATGCGTCCATACTACCCTCCAGCTATCTTCAATATCTCTATTATATCTTAAAAACCAAATTAAAAAAACACTTATTGTACTTTTCCACTTAAAAATCAAAAGAAGAGTATGTTTTTTCTCTTTGAGTTTTTTTATCGACATTTGGGGTTATATCATTTTCTAAATGCAAATATAAATTATCCATAAATTTTATTTTCAATACCTGCTCTGTCTCAATTATAATACTCTGTAAATATCCAACTCTTTTATAACAAATAACTTTTGTACCTCTCTTTATTTAAACAACATTAAAAAAAAGTCTTTCGACTAATTTACTAAATTAACTTTAATTAAATATTTTAGTAGTCAAAATTTCGACTACTTGGGAAATATACTTATTTCCTAAAACAGTTACTCTACAATAATCATTATCAAAACAATCATGAGAACTATTCATAATTAGGAAGTTCCAGGACGGGCCCCCGGGTTGTCGTTGTTGACGTTGTTGTTGTTCAGGTTGCCGTTCTCGTTCACGTAGAACGCGTTCGCGTTGTTGCCATTGAAGTTGTTGGGAGACAACAAGACTCAAGAAAAGGAAAAAAAATCATCCCTAAAATTTTAGTATATTACCCATAGTTATAAATTTTCCGCAAGACGCAAAAAGGGATTTTTGCGTCTATTTAGATTTACACGGCTTTTACCTTTTATCAAACTACCTTATATGGATTCGATACACTGCCATCTCCAGTAATCTTCGTAC
>CAZFQF010000054.1:0-7400 GCA_964520725.1 uncultured Muribaculaceae bacterium
AATTAATATCAACAAATACAGGAAGTAATGGAGAAGTAGTACCATCTATAAATGATATGAAAGATTTGTATAAAGGACCAACAAGTAATCTATTAGGAATGGGCTATACACCAGATATAAATAACGGAGTATATAATATAAACGATCAGGAAGAAAAATCAAATTATACATATACAAGTGGAGATATCGGCAAATATGTATGTAATATGAATTCAAGTGACTTTGACTGGATTATATATGTATGTAGGACCATACATAAAATAAATGGAGTGGAAAACGGAGTAATAACAAGTTCAACAGAATACTCATTTAACAACCATTTTGATATGAGTAATATGGGATTATTTGGTGCTGAGGATGAATATGGAACAAGTTATTATTATAGGGGAGCTAAGGAAATATTAAAAAACAATGTAATATTTGCAGGTTTCCAATGGAAGATAATCAGAGTCAATGGAGATGGTTCAGTACGAATAATGTATAATGGAACATGTCCAGGAAATGAATGTACAATAAACAGTTCGGGATCGGAAGTAAATGCAATAAGTAATATAGCGTATAATACGAACTATAATGATAATAAATACATTGGGTATATGTATGGAGGGGCTGCTGGGGCTGTATCCACATCAAGAGATCAGGCTACTACAAATGAAACAAATAGTACAATAAAAACGGCAGTAGATAATTGGTATGCGACCAATATCAATGGTACCGAATATGAAAGTAAAGTAGTAGATAATATATTCTGTAATGATAGACAATTAAGAAGCGAAGTAGGAGGTCCTGCAACTGGAACCGGATTTGGAGGTAGCACTACTACGTATGTATCATATTATAGGCTAAATAATACAAAAAATCCTTCTTTAAAATGTGGATTAAAAAATGATCGATTTACAGTAAATGATACTACAAAAGGAAATGGAGCACTAATATATACTGTTGGGCTAATAACAGCTGACGAGCTATCCTTTGGGGGATTATTAAGTGGTGAAGAAAATTATGATAATTACTTACAAAATAATAATTCTTATTGGACGTTGTCTCCCAGCTTCTTCGGTGCCAACACCGCGTACGCGTTCTTCGTTAACGAGGTCGGCGCCCCGATCCACGACAACGTCTACAACTACTATCCAGGTGCCCGTCCAGTGGTTAATATTAAATAACTAAAAATAAAATAAAATCCATCAAACTTTAATGAAAGATTGATTTTGATAGTCTTTTGAATTAAATAAAATTATTTTAAATACTGCCCGGAACTAAGAAGTAATCTAAATAAATTATAATAAATACTAAATAAATATGGAGCTTAAAATTCATATTTTTTTATTATTTTAAATTATTAAGTTTATATTTAAAGGAAGTAGAAATGTTTTTATTAATATATATTATATAAAGTCATAAATAGACAATTTTCTTAAAACAAAAATTGTATTATAAAGATGGTGATAGAATATGAAAAAAATTATGCCTTATCTACTTTCGTTAATGATTGGTTCATTATTTGGATTTTTAATATTTAGAGATACCAATTTTAATATTAAAGATGTTTTTGCTAGTACTATTAATGCTACTGCTTTTCAATTAGGAGTATTTAATAATGTTAAAAGTGCTGAGGAGTTAAAAAACAAGTATGATAGTGCGGTTATTGTTAAAGATGAAGATGTTTATCGGGTATATTATAGTATTTTGAGTGATGATAAAGTAATATCGAAAATGGAAACATATTTGACAGAACAAAATGTTAATTATTACATTAAAAATATTACAATAACCGATTCTAATTTGATTGAAGCTTTAAGTGAGTATGAAAATACGATGTTAAAAGGTTCAGATACAGTTTTAACAAGTATTAATAGTTTAATAATGTCAAATTATAAAGGAGAACAGTTGTGATTATAAATGATTTACCCAGTGCAGAAAAACCTAGAGAACGGCTAATTCAATATGGAGCATCTAATTTAAGTACCGAAGACTTACTTGCTATTATTTTAAGAACCGGCATTAAAAATTCAAATGTTAAAGAATTAAGTAGTTTAATACTAACAAAGATTAAAGCAATAGAAGATTTAGCTAACTTAACAATTGGGGAGTTAACTTCTATAAGAGGATTAGGTACAGTAAAAGCAATTACTTTACTTGCTGCTTTAGAACTAGGCAAGAGAGTAAATAATAAAGAGATAAAAGAAAGAGTAGTAATTAATAATACTGATACAGTGCATGAATATTTTTCTAATTTAATTGGTTCCAGTCAGCAAGAGGAAATCCTTACTATCTTTTTGGATTATAAAAAAAGATTAATTAGTTATAAAATCATGTATAAAGGAACAGATAATAGTGCGGTAGCTTCGGTAAAAGAAATATATAATTATGCTATTAAAGAAAATGCCTCAGGCTTAATAATAATGCATAATCATCCATCAGGAATTTTGGTGCCATCAGAAGCAGATATTAAACTTACTAACGATTTAATAGAAGCTGGCAAAATAATTGGGATTCCACTTTTAGATCATTTAATCACAAATGGTAAAGAATATTATAGTTTTTTTCAAGAGGAGCTGGTTGCAAATGAAACATAATTATTTATTATATGGAATCTTATTTAGCACAATTATATTTCGTTCTTCTTTGATTAATCTAATAAATAATATGACTGGTAGTTTATTTATTAAAAATAGTTCTATTGAATTAAAGTTATTAAAAGATAAAAATGATTACTTAGTTAATCAGTATAATTCTTTACTAGACTTCAAGAATAATATCGACATGAAATACGACTATACAATAACAAATGTCATTAAAACTAATTATGGGTTTGGTTCACTGCAAATTACAGGCACTAATTATAATATAGGATCAGAGGTCGTAAATGAAGAGGGTTTAGTGGGAATAATATCTAAAATAAATGGAAGTAATAGTAATATAAAATATTTATATGATACTAATTTAGTTGTAAAAATTAACGAAGAAAGCGGGAAGATATCTGATAAAGATAGTAATAATAATTTAATTATTAAAGAAATATCAAATTATAACAATATTAAGATAAATGATTTAGTATATAGTATCAATGGAACATATATTGGGAAAATCATTAAAATAAAATATGATATTTTAGATAATTACTTAACTGTTAAAACTGTTAAATTAGATAATATTAATTATGTAGCCGTAATTAATAGGTGATTTATGATAATTTTAGATTTCTTAACTATTAATTTAACTAAAATATTTTTAGCATCAATTTTATTGAGTATTTTTTATTTGAATGATAAAAAGTTATACTTAATATTATTTTTTGATATTATTTTAAATCAAATTCCTTTTATTACAATTATATTGATTTTATTTTATAAAGCAAATCAAATATTTTTCCATTACATTAGTAAAAATATCTACTCATCAATGCTCCTTTTAATTATTTATTATTTTTTATTTGGAATCTTAATATACGGAATATATAATCCTCTAAATTTATATATTTTTAAATTATTATTAAATAACCTCTTAATTAACTTAATAATTTATTATCTAGGCATTAAATTTATAAACTATAAATATAATTATGATAGGTGAGACACATGGAGCATAAGAAATATATCAAGTCATTATTTATCAGAGTTTTAGTAAGCATTATATTATTTTTAGGAATATCTATTTTTGTTAATTATAGTGATAAAAATTTATTGCTTTTTAAAAAAAACTTTTATGACCGAACTTTAAGTTTTAGTAAGTTTACTAAAGTTTATAATAAGTACTTTGGTCAGGTATTACCAAAAGCTGAGGAGATGCAAGTTAATAAAAACGAACTGAGTTATACGGATGCTATTAAATATGAAGAAGGAGCATTACTAAATGATGTTACAAGTGTTACCCCTTTTAAAAGTGGAATAGTGGTTTTTATTGGTGAAAAAGATAAATATAATAATACTATTATTATTCAAGGAATGGATGGAATAGATTATTGGTATGGCAACGTTAATGATGTAAGTATTAAATTATATGATTACATTGAATCTAATAATATAATTGCTAATGCTAAAGATAATAAATTATATGTAGTCTTTAAAAAAAATGGTGAAGTATTAAATTTTGAAGAATTTATTTAAGATTCATCCTCTAACATATTTAATCTTAATAAGTGTGTTTTTTGCTGGATATTTTAATTACTTCTTAGTTATTTCTTTTATCTTAATAATTCATGACTTGGGACATATTGTTTTATTAAAATTATTTAGTAAGAAAATAACCGAAATAACGGTTTTACCTTTTGGAAGTATTATTAAAAGTAACTTAAATTTAAATAATGATACTTTAGAAATATTTTTAATTAGTATTGCTGGAATATTGATGCAAATTTTATTATATCCATTAATGAGTTTATTACATCCGTTTTTCATTAATGATATTAGTTATAACATATTTCTAAATTATAATAAATTAATTTTGATATTTAATTTATTACCAATTATTCCTTTAGATGGGTCTAAGATTTTACTTTGTTTTTTAGAGAGTAATGTAAGCTACAAAAGAGCATTAAAAATATTAAATATCATTAGTATTATTGTGATAATTATTTTCATGCTATATGTATCTTACCAAGGTTTAAATTCGTATTTAATAATTTTTTTCTTATTTTATAAGACTTACGAAGAAATATTAGCTCATAAATATATTTTTAATAAATTTCTTTTAGAAAGAAATCTATATTCCAATAATAATAAAAAAGTTAAATATATAAAAAGTATAAAAAATATCTTCAAAAATCGTTATAATTTTATTAATAATGAAGGTGAAGATAAAGTATTAAAAAATATCTATAAATACTGATAAAAAGCTTTAAAATCTTGACTTTAAAGCTTTTTTCTGATAAGATTCTAGATGTTTGTAATTAGTTTATAAACCGCACTAAAAAGGTTAAAGAGGTTAAAAGCCCACCTTCAAGGCGAGTCTTCAAAAAAAGAAAAGGAGGAATTAAATTAATGAAAGCAGTGTTTATCACAGGTGGAAAGCAATATTATGTTGCACAGGGCGATGAAATTTACGTTGAAAAACTAGATGCTGAAGCAGGAGCTACAATCGATTTTACCGAGGTATTATCAGTTGGAGATAAAACTGGGACTCCATATGTTAATGGAGCTAAAGTTACTTGTGAAGTAGTTAAAAGTGGTCGAGCTAAGAAAATAGTTATTTTCAAATATAAAGCTAAAAAGAAATATCGTCGTAAACAAGGCCATAGACAACCTTATACAAAATTAGTTGTTAAAAATATAATTGGTTAATTTATGATAAAAGTAAGATATACAAAAAATACCATTACTTTAAATGGTCATGCAAATTTTGCTAACTACGGGAAGGATATTGTTTGTTCTAGTGTTTCTTCAATAGTTACAACTAGTATTAACGATATGCATGTAGTTAATAAAGATGCGATTGTTTATGAAGATGATGGTCAGGAAATGATAATCAAGATCGTAAAAGAAGATGAATTAATATTAAAATTATTTGATAATTTAGTTCAATTACTTTTAAGTATCGCTCATGATTATCCCGAAAATATAAAAGTTGAGAGTGAGGAATAAATAATGTTATTTTTAAGATTAGATATTCAACGTTTTGCTCATAAAAAAGGTCAATCTTCTACTAAAAATAATAGAGATTCAGCTGGACGTAGACTTGGTGCTAAGTTAGCTGATGGACAAACTGCAACTGCAGGATCTATTATTTATCGTCAAAGAGGAACAAAGATTTATCCTGGAGAAAATGTTGGACTTGGAAAAGATCATACTTTATTCGCTAAAATTGATGGCGTAGTAAAATATGAAAGATTAGGAAGAGATAAGAAAAAAGTAAGCGTTTATGCGAAATAAACTGCTTACTTTTTTTATATTTCTATCCCTTTATTTTTTAAATTTTTAATTTTTTTATTAGAGCAATTTAGACATCTAAATTCAGGTTTATGATCATTAAGACGATCATAATTTTTTGTTTTAACTAAACGATATCCTCGGCACATTGTCCCGCAATCTGTACATTTAATATCATCTTTAATTTCCCATAAAGGATTAAGGAATTCTGCTTTAAAAATATAACGATCGACCCAGAAAAAAATTAATCCGCCTATTAAATTAGCAATAATTGTAACTGTTAAATTACTGTAAGCTTTTAATAGAAATAATACTCCAGCTAAAATCGGTGTTGATAATTGCCATCTAAACAAATAAAATAAATACTTCTTAAACATATTGACCTACTTTCTATATTAATAATACCTCATTTTAAAATTAAATTAAATACTAAAATTTATAATTTATGTTATAATATTTATAGAATAATAAGGAGGAGCTATGAGAAAATATAATCGGCTTATATTTGCTTTGACTTTATTTTTTATAGTTCCGATTTTTTCTAATCGAGTTTTTCCATCCTTAGGAGTAAGTAGTACTATCAATTTAATTGCTAGGTTAGGAATTAATGGATTATTACTTTTGACGTTTATTTATTTGTTTTATGAAGAAATCGTTACGGACTTAGAAAAAATAAATACCAATAAAAGACAAACAATTATTAATATTATCGTATATCTTTATATGTTGATTATTGGTTTCATCATTGCTAGTCTGATTGGATTTTTAATTACCAAAAAAGGAACTGATAGTCTTTTTCAGATTAATTATTTATATCAAAAAATTCCAATATATTTATTTATCAATACAATTATTATTTATCCTTTATTAGATAATATAATGTATCGTTTGATTCCTAAAAAAATTATTAAAAGTAAATTAGCATTTATTTTAATTAGTACTTTTATCTTTGCCGCTTACTCAGCGGGTAAAATAATAATTGATTATACTATTATTCCATATTTATTTACCGGTTGTATTTTATCTCTTGCTTTTCTTAAAACCGAGAATATTATCACTTTAACCATAACTAACTTAATATTTAATTGTTTATTATTTATTTTAAACTATTTTTAACATTGGTTTTAAAATTTAAGATTATTGATTTAAATAATTAATATTTAAGTCTTTTTTATTTGATTAATTCTCTAAAATAAGAATTTAATCCCCAATCAATTGTATTAATAAATTAATTTATGGTATAATTTGAAAAGGTGATACACAGTGGAAGAAGTACTTAAGAAGATTCACGATTATAGCTTAGAAGAAATAATGGGCGAAAGATTTGCCCGTTATTCTAAATATATTATTCAAGATCGGGCGATTCCGGATGTTAGAGATGGATTAAAACCAGTTCAAAGAAGAATTATCTATGCGATGTATAAAGATAAAAACACTTATGATAAACAATTTAAAAAGTGTGCTAATGCGGTCGGAATTGTTTTAGGAAAATATCATCCTCACGGAGATACAGCAGTTTATGATGCTTTAATT
>CAZFQF010000055.1:0-7387 GCA_964520725.1 uncultured Muribaculaceae bacterium
GGTAAGGTTCTTCCTCTTTAGTTATTTCTTCCATTGCATCTTCACCAATTCCGGTAATACATGGAATACCTAACTCTCTGCAAACTATCGCAGTATGACATAAAAACCCGCCATAAGCTGTTACCGCTGCTCTTGAATTTAATAAATGAGGTAACCAATCAGGATCGGTCAACCAAGCTAATAATATTTTGTCTTGTTGAATCTCATCAGTCGGTTCATCAACATATCTTGCCAAGCCTTCAACGCGACCAGGAGATGCTGGTATTCCTTGAAAGCCGTCTTTTTTATCATTCGCATAGTCTTCATTAACAATGACTTTTTTAGTTACTGGTCTAAATTGTAGCATTATTAATTCGCCATCTAATATCATCCATTCAAAGTCGGCATTAGAGCCGATTTTTGATTGATATTCAAGTAAAGTTTCCCCTACTGGAACACCATTAACCTTTAATGTGTCCGAATTGCAATTTCCATCTCTCCATATTTCCGTGTTCGGATTACTAGAACCAGAAACTAATTTTTCTCCATTGCCCTCTACCCATTCAAGCACTCCATCAGTATCTGAATTTCCAACCCATACTCCGGCAAATTCCGGTTCTTTAAATGACTGGATTACAACCGCCATGTGTGGATCTTTTAATTCATTAATTGCAATATAATTTTTCAGTCTCTCGTTGTTAATAGATTCTTTAACTTTATTAATATTTTCAGCCATATCTTTATAATTTATATCTAAATATGAATCAAACATACCGGCAAACGAATTTTTCTCCCCATCTTCAATATCAGCTGAACTTCTAATTGAATAGCTATCGAATTTTTTCTCAAAAATTGCTAAATCTTTCTTAGTAACTTCAACACCAACCGGAATTGCCATTGAATACGGAACTTTAATCCCTTTACTATTTAATACTGCTAAACCATACATCTTCCCACCAATAAATTCAACAGTAAATTTTTTAAATATGCCTGCTAATAGGCTAACAGTATCTAAATCAATAATCTTTTTTTCTCTTAATCTATCAAATAATCTTTTTCTTAATGACTTATGTTCTAAATCGAAGCCACTTAATGTTCTATCTTTATCTCCCAGAAATTCACTATGTAATTCTGTTAAGAACTTATCATATTCTCCGGTGTAATATGAATGCTGTTTATCTTGCCATTTCTTTAAAACAATATATTGTTTTAATAAATCGTCATTAATTGTTCTTGTTTCTTCAATCGGTTCAATTTTTCCTTTAGTATCCTCAGATAAGAATAATTTATCTAAATCTGAAACTATCTGTAAATAATCTTTAGGAAATTTTTCTTTGATTTTCTCAATGATACTTTCACTGTAAACACTGTGTTCATCAATACTCTCTATAAAATAAAAGAACGCTAATGATCTTAAAGCATTATCTAATTTCTGATTAAAATTTGACGATTTTTTAGCTAATTGATAATATTCATCTGTTCTTAATCTAAGTGTTTCAAAAATTGCGTCTAGTTCTTCTGAACTTACATCTGAACTACTTAGTTTAGTTATATAAGTAGATATTTCTTTTGCGAATTCCTCATCTTCAATCGCTTCAAATAACAATCTGTTACTAAATGCACCGTTTGTTATAAAAGATTCAGCTGATTTTTTAAACTGGTAAAAATCTTTTATATTAATCATTTTTAACCACTCCTTTATTATTTTGTTTAACAGCAAGGCATACTCCATTGACATTTTCTTTTGAGATTTTTTCCAAAAATTGGTAACGCTCTTTATTATCCCATATTTTCTGTAATTTTTCAAGTGTTATATCACCAATAAGGCTATCTTTCATAAACGGACAGCAATATACTTTACCATCAACATCGACCGTAGCTCGAGCAACGCCTGCGGTACATTGCCAATTATCGTTGCCAATGTATTCATCTTTGTCTTTACTTATTGCATAAACCTTTCTTAGATTTTCCTCGTCAGGAACTTCGGAATAATAAATCAAACCATATTCTGGGTATTTATTATATAATTTTATTAATTTTTCTTTTAATGCCATTTGTTGTTTTAAACTAATTTTTAAATTTTCCGAAGCACTCCCCTGTATGATTAGATTAGATAATTGAATATCTTTAACTCCTTTATTTTTCAAAAGAACAATCATATCAATAATGTCATCATAATTTATACTGTTAATAACAGTATTAGTTATAACTTTATAGCCTTTATCTACTATTAGTTTAATATTGTTGATAACCTTAGTAAAAGTGTTTTTTCCTCTTATTTTTTCATGATTTTCTTTTAATCCATCTACACTAACATAAAATAGTAATGCTTTTTTATTTTTTACTTTTGAGTCTATTTTTTCGATAAATTCTTTTAATAATAACCCATTAGTAAACATATAAACATTAATATTGTTTGCTAACAACCTTAAAACAACCTCTTCTATATTTTCATAAATAAGACATTCTCCGCCAGAAATGGTTACTTCCATAACATTTGATGCAATAATTTTATCTACAATAAGGGTTACTTGTTCATAAGGCAATTCTTTATTATCAAGTTCACCTAAATAACAGTGTTTACATTTCAAATTGCATTTATTAGTAATTTTCCATTGTACTCTTATTGGGGTTGCTAGAGTCAAATTATCTTCATAATAGTCTTTAGATAATAGTTGTTTTTCAATATTTTTGTATAGTTTTCTAACCTTATATTTGTTTAGTTTAGTGTTTTTCATAATTTCTTTTATTGAAAAATTGTTATCAAACATTTCCATTAAATTATATGTGAAGTCATTAACTACATAATATTTATTATTCCATAATATCAAGTTTCTATCTTGTTCAAGTTTTCTATTTTGCATTCTTATCACACTCCAACAGAATTTTATCTCTATATAAAGATAAAATTAAATTTTTTGCATATTCCAAATGAACTGGTTCCATTCCATCATTTAGTTTCTTAATTATTTCATATGTAGCTTTATTAAATTTTCTTGGAGGAGCTGATAAATTAATATAATTTTTACCCTCTAATCTAATCAAGCTAATGTTAACACTAAATTTTTTATTTTTTATTGAATCCCATATGTATTCGTTATACTCTATTACTTTTTGATCATTAAATTTTAATAATTCTCGACCTGCCTCAACTTTACATCCACACCTACATTTATATAAGTCTAAACAGCTTCTACATTGTGTTGGAATCCATATAAACTTTCTGAATTCTTTAAGCTTTTTACAGTTCCATATTTTTTTAAAAGATGTTTTTTCGATATTGCCAAATGATTCAATTGCACTAGGGCAAATCTTAACATTACCATTATAATTAATACTGGCAAATATATATCCTGCACCGCACCCATGACTTAAATAATGGTAATTTTTTTCGATAATACAAGGTGGTAGACAATTATTTATAGAAAATTTATATTTTTTTAGCCTTAAACTTTCTAAAATCTTAATAAATTTAGTTAAATCAACATCACAATTATTAAGTTTCCCATCTCCAATATTATTATATTTATTGAATGATAATTTTAAATCATATTTTTCGCAAAAGTCACAAACGCTTAAAATATCTTTCTCTATAAGGTTATCATCAATTAATGTATAACTAATCCTAACATTTTTTAGCAGCAAGATGTTATGTATTACTTTGTCGTAACAGTTAATCCCAGTTATCTTGTTGTGCATCTCTTTATTTCCATGTAGCGAAACACAAACCGACGTCATATCTTTTAAAATATCAAGTTTTTTATCTATT
Source organism: uncultured Muribaculaceae bacterium (assembly GCA_964520725.1). Classification (GTDB taxonomy): domain Bacteria; phylum Bacillota_I; class Bacilli_A; order RF39; family UBA660; genus DUUS01. The sequence goes on from CAZFQF010000055.1 coordinate 3,749, forward strand.
AAAAATCCATTGGTTAATACAGTTTGCCTCATGTTTTGACTACTTGCATATTTTACTATTTCGTCAAAATCTGGGTGTAATAAAGGCTCGCCACCAGTATAATAAATATCATAAATATTAAGCTTTCTTAAATCGTCGATAATTTTTTTGGCTAGTTCTAAATTCATAAAATTATGGCTTTTATTTCCCACAGAACAAAACTTGCATTTGAAATTGCAATTATCCGTAATTTCTAAATATACATATAATGGATAATCGACAGTATTTAAATCAAATTTGTACCCATAAGTAACCAATTCATACTTAAACATTTTTATTTTTTTCCTTTAATTTCTTTTCGACTTGAACAACACGACATTGAGTCATTTCTGGTTTTAATTCTTTAATAAAAATCACTTTTTTATTATCTTTCTTATTTTTAAAGAAAAATTTCATAGTAATTACCTCCAACATATTTTATTTTTTATAATTTAAGCTAAGCAGTGATTTATCAAGATATATAAGCTCAGTTCTATACAATACTTTTCTTCTTATTTCACTATATTTTTTTATCTTTTTTGTTTTATAAAATTTATTTACTAACCAATTAGAAATTGTATGTTTATCCGATTTTAAAACATATACTATATTAAGATCAGCAGTTGGATCAATATTGCTTTTATTTATCAAAATTGAATTTCTTAAATACATAAACTTCGATAATCTAAATCCATCTAAATATTTGAAATACTTTATAAATAATAAAGTTTTAAAGGTATTAAAAATATGTTCTGTTGGGTAGTTAACCATAAAAGTGGCGGAAACAGATATTCCGTTTAAGCAAAAGTTCTTCATAACTTCTTTTGCTATTTTCAAATCCAAATCTTTTTTCATATGTTTAAGAATTCGTTTATTATATGATTCTATTCCGAACGATATTTCCCTACAACCACTTTCGTACATTAATTTAGAAATATCCTTGTTTAGAAAACTTTTTTCAATTCTCGTTTCGACAAGCCATTTTATTTTAATTTTATTATCAATTAAATATTTTGATACTTCTAGTAAAATTTCAGGTGGTACACATTCGTCAACAAAATAAATCCCCTCTATTTTATTATTTTCATATTGATCTTTTATTAATTTACAAATTTCTTTTATATTTAATTTACAATAACCTCCATAGTAGTAATATCTTGAGCAGAAACTACACTTTGAATGATAGCAACCATAATTTAATATTAAGGGTATTATTCTAACGTTTGACAAATATTTATTTAAATCCAAATTATCAAAACTAGGAATATAATCATTAATATCATTTATGGTATCTTTTCTAGTCTCGGCAATTATAATCTCATTTTTGCTATTTCTATATATAGTATTTGGAGCTGATGAAGATTTACCATCTGAATAATAGTTAATTAAAGTAACTAAAGCCTTTTGGTATCCATTAAAAACAATCGCATCAATGCAATTACATTTGTTTATTAACTCTGTGCAATTTTCTTTTATATTTGTAATATAATCACCAATATATATAATTTTCGTTTTTTCGTTTTTTTCTTTTAATAATTTTGAAAGTCTCAAAGCGAATGGCATTTGATAGGGATATTTTATAGATAAAATTATTATATCTTCAGAACTATTATTCAATTCTTTTGAAAATATATAATCAAATATCGAATTTGATTCATCAAATGATAGTGTTAGTAAATCATCAACGGTTGTAACTTTATAATTAAATCCAATTCCGTTAACGTGCCATTTCAGATTATATAATGATGCGAACAAATTTAATGCTTTACCAAAGTTCATGTTTGCATTTAATATTCTTTCAGTAGATTCCTTTTTTGCCTTCATGATATTGATGCTTGTTTCTATACCGTTAAGAATATCTTTATCAGCATCACTTAATTTCAAGTATCTATTATTTATGTTTGTTTTAAAATAATTTACATTAAGACATTCATCGAGAAATTTAATAGATAAATCAATATGAGCTACATTTATTTTTTTTCTTAATAAATACCCTGCTGTTAAGCAACTACTTATATGTGGCATATTAAAAGCCAATCCTGGCAAAGTATAAAGCCTTATCATTTTAAAACTTCGCTAATTTTTTCGATTAATAATTTAGAAAAAACTTCATTGTTGACCCATATTTTTATAAACAAGCATTCTTTTTCGAACCTTTGAATACCTGAGTAATCCTTTAAAACACTATAAACATTTTCAAAATCTACTGTGTTATTAAAAATCAAAGTAATAAAATTTGCATTAGACTTGATAACTTTAATCCTTTTATTTTTGCAAAATGCATTAAATATCAAGTCTCGATTTTTTTTCATATATTGTCGTGTTTCATAAAATGATTTCAATATTTTATTATCACTTAATAATTTGATAAAAAAATTGGCTGAGTATGATGAAACCGAATGAGTAGGAATTATAGTTGTTCTTAATCCTGCAATATTTTTTGTTGTAATTAGATAACCAGTTCTCAAACCCGATGCTAAAAATTTTTTAGAGTAAGATCTAGTAATAATAATTCTATTATTTTCAAGGCAAAGTTTTATCATTCCTGTTTCATTGCTAGAATAATCAACATAAGCTTCATCAATCATTATCGTACCTTTGAAAACTTTTAACAATTCCTTAACTTGATTCTCACTAAACATTTCGCCCGTAAACCATCTTGGAGATGAAATGCATAATAAATCTTTTTCAGTCGATTTAATTTTCTTAATATTATTCATAAAATCAGCAATATGCATTCCTTTTATTCTTAATAATGTTTGTTTATATATTTCAGCGGCTCTTTCATATAAACCAAATTCTATTTCAGATAAATATACTTTATTCCAACAAGGAATACTCATAATGCCGCTGATTAACTGGCAACTCCCAGCTCCTAAATAAATATATTTTTTTTCGACCCCTATGTCTCTGGAAATTGCTTCAATTAATGGATCACTTAAAGGCTCACTTAAATCGTAAGTGAAATCGCCCTGAACAAAATGTTTTTGGTTCTTTTTTTCCCATTTTCTTAATAGGTCATTTGATTGCCATACTGAACTCATATAATTTCCTCCTTTTGTTTTCGGAAATCGAATTGTAGGGTTATTATTCCTAAATTTATAGTATATAATAGCAGTTTTTATCAATTATTACAAGATATTAACTAGTTTTTTTTCAAATTTTGGAAATTTTTGGAAATATTAATAAATATATGTAGTTTTTTAAAATTAGAAACAACTTTTGTTAAACTTTTTCTTTTTACAGTAATTAAATTTTTTATATGGCTGGTGTCCTGTTATGACAATTAAAGGTTCTTCAAAATCTTCACAAATATAATCTCCCTCTCCAATATATAAACAGTTATCACAATCGAAACAGTTTACTTCTTTATTTTCTTCAGTATTTTTTGATTCTTTCATATAATTAATTTTCCTTATATAATTTCACTTTTTTTTAATCCGTAAAGGAGATAAATTAGCGATTAAATATCCACAATCATTAATATCTTGTTGAATATACATTACAATAATTTTACAATCTATACTATCATTATGTTTAGGCATTACTTTTTGCATATTCTCAGCCAATAGTTGTAGCAAATCTTCCTTACAAGTTGGGTTTGAGGTACAATGTTTGATT
>CAZFQF010000056.1:0-7292 GCA_964520725.1 uncultured Muribaculaceae bacterium
TCTGCGTGGACTGCAATGATGGCGACTTTGGCGATAACTACGTGACCGAAATTGGCGGCTTGCGCCCCGCAGTAACACTTAAATCTACGACACGAATAACTGGATTGGGAACGAGTTCTGATTCTTATAAAGCAGTTTAATTTTTAAAAATATAAAATCACTTCAAAAATAGTGGTTTTTTCTATATTAGTAATTGTATTAAAATAATTTATTTATCATATAATTTGCTAGAAAGGGTGATTATATGAATGAAGTATTTACTGTAGAAAAAGAATTTTTATTTAAAAATAAAATCTACGAAATAACTAGTATGTCAATTGAATATAATTTTGACATTATTGGTTCAAACTGCAAAGGAGAATTTATTTTATCCGGAGATTATCGTTTACATGAAGTAAGTATTAATAAAGAAGATTTTAGTTTTAAATTCCCATTTAATGTTGAAATAAATAGTAATATTAATCTTGATAGTGTTGAAGTAGAAATAACTGATTTTAGTTATGGATTTAATGAAGATGTCTTAACTGCCTATGTAGAATATATAGTTAGAGGAGAACAAAGTTTAATTGAATTTGCTGAAGAAACTGATTTAGAAGAATTTTTACAAAATAATGAAACAGAAATAATTAATTTATCGGAAGAAGAAGATAATAAAGAACCAGAAGAACTAATAGAAGAAAAACTATTTAGGGAAACAGAAAATTTCGCAGAATTAAGTCCTGAAATTACTCCAGTAGAAATTCCCGAAAACAACGAATTTTTAGACACTAATCCTAAAATAAATGCTGAAGGTGTTGGTAGAGATAAAGATCAAGAAATAGTTCCCGAAGAAAACAAAATTTCTGAGGTAGATAAAGATGCAATCATTGATAATATTAACACAGATGAAAGTTTCGTTACTTATAATGTGCATACTGTAACTGCCTCAGATACTGTAGATGAAATATGTAAAGCTTATAAGATTAGTGGCAACGATTTAAAAAGATTTAATGATATCGATGAATTAACTTTAAACCAAAAGTTAATAATACCAGATGAAGAGAATTAGTGAAGAATTTAAAGCAAAAAAGATAACAATCAACGGAAAAACTAAAATCATCTCTTCGGAAGATGGAACTTATGTTATTAAAGAAAAAAATAAGGATATCAAATCCTTATATAAATATTTAAATACTCGTCATTTTAATAATTATCCAGAAATAGTGGATGAATATGATAATAAATATATTTATGATTATATTGAGAATGTTAATTTCCCGATCCATCAAAAAGCAACTGATATGGCGGGATTACTAGCTCTTCTTCATAATAAAACAGCATATTTTAAACCTATTACTGCTGATTATATAAAAACTATTTATGAAGATATTCAAAGTAATATTACTTATGTCGAAAACTATTATAATGAACTATTCGATAACATTTCAAAAGAAGTAATTATGAGTCCTTCTAATTACTTATTAATTCGAAATAGTAGTAAACTTTTAGCTAATTTTAAATTTATTAAAGTTGAGTTAGATAAATGGCATAAAATGATGAGTGAAAAAACTAAAGAAAGAGTAGTTTATTGTCATAACAATTTATCCATTGATCATTACATCAAAAATAATGAAGATTATTTTATTTCGTGGGATAATTACAGTATAGATACACCTATTTTAGATTTATTAAACTTATATCATAACGATTATAATAAATATGAATTTAGTAATTTTTTAGAAAACTATAATCAAAGATTTCCTCTTAGTAAAGAAGAATTAAAACTATTTTTTATTATGATTTCTTTACCTCGAGAAATAAAATTCGGAACTGAAGAATATAGCAATACTCGCGAAGTTAATGAACTATTAACTTATATCTATAAGACAGAAAATCTAATAAGGCCATATTATACGCCATAAAATAAAAAATAAAAGAAATACTTCAATAAGTAAAATAAATAGATTAAATCTAAATGGCAAGATAAGAGCTATTATCACTTGATAAGAAATTAAGATACATAATACAAATATCCAAATAATACTAAAAAAGCCTTTAAATGGTCGAGGATTAGGACACATATTCATCACCTATGATATTATATGGAAATAATAAAAATGTTACTATGGCATTTGCCGTGGATAAAATAAAATTGTAGTTTTAGGTTTATAAAAATAAACCTTTTTTTTATTAAGAATTTATATTATAATAAGAGATAGTAGGAGAGTATAACTTATGAGAAAAAATGGTTTTATTGCTACATCTTTATTATATTCATTTTTCTTAGTTTTTTGTGCTCTTTTAGTAGGTTTAGTAGGAAATTATCTTCACAATCAAATCTTATTAAATAATGTAATTGATGGAGTCAAAGAAGATTTATCTAGAAAACTTACAATAGCTGATGTAAAAGTTGGAGATCGTGTTAAAATGCCACTTTTTATATATGGCAAAACTACTGATACAGAGTGGATAGTTTCTGCTAAGGATAGCGATAGTGTTACAGTGGTTACAAAGGATGTAGAATTTACAACGAATTTATATAATAACAAAACAGCATTAGATTCAGAGTTAGCAATATACAATATTAGGATAGGGGGAAGTCCTATAGGAATTACGTATCTCACTAATGATCAAATAGCGGCTTTTAAAGACATAAAGTCGGATAAAGAAACAGAATTTTTAGGTACAGTACTTTTAAATAAAGAGAGCCAGTATTTATATTTAAACGGTAGTAATTTTTATCTTTACAATACTGATCCTAATAATATAGAACAATATATAGAAGACCAAAGTAAACTTATAAATACTGAAGTAGGAATGCTAGGAATGAGATTCTCATCTAAATTTGAAAATGAAGTACTTTCAGAAGTACTTTCACACGAAATTCAAAGCGGCAAAGGTATCTCTAGTGATCCTTATATAATAAAATAATAGTTATGATTGAATTAAATTTCCAAGGAGGAATAATCAAGTGAAAAAAAATGGATTTGTAATGATCGAAACAATTGTCGTTATCACAATTTTATCGGTTGGATTAATATCTTTATATGCTTCTTATTCTTTAATTTTAACTAAGGTAAAAATGAAAAGTAATTATGATAATATTGAATATATTTATAAAGCCTACTTTGTTGGAGAGTATCTTAAAACAATTACTGATCCAGGTTATAATATAAACTATTATGATTATAACTCTGTTATCTCTGATAAATTTAAAATAGAGCAGATATATTTAATAACGGATGGCAATTATAATGATTTTGAAACTAATATTTTATTTTATGACGGGGCAATGATAGCTTATATCCAAAATGGATTTGACTTTGAATCTGGGAAGTTAAATGTAATTGTGAAGTTTGTAGATGAGACAGATCCTCTTCGTAGACAAATAAATTTTGCCTCAGTAGCAATTTAGTAAAGGATGATAAATATGTATGAAAAATTAAAACCTAAAATAAAAAATGATGTTATTGCCAATTTGCAAGAAATACTTATTGAAATTAGAAATGTTGAAGACGAAGAATTTTTAAGAGACTATTTAGATGAAGTTAGAGATTATGGAATCAATCATAATATTGTCGGTCTAAAAGAATTAGGTAACGCTTTAGAAGTTCGTTTGGATGAATTAGGAAAAGAAAAAGTAAATAACAAAAGTGTTTTAGCAATGCTTAAAAAACAAAATCCTAATTTAAACGGTCTTAGTATTATTGAAACTAAAAAAGAAAAAAATGATAGCGGTAAAGATATTGATTATATTAAATATATAGATGAAGAAAACAATGTTTATCTAATTGAATGTAAATCTGCTGAATTCTTAACAGAGTTTTTAAATGAAAGCCCAGATATAGCTCTTTATGGAACTGCAAAAGATATTTTTGATTATATAAGCAAATATAAATATTCTGAGCTTAAATTTTATGGTTTAGATGATAAGCAAGTTAAAAATAAACAAGAAGATATTTCCAAACTTAATAATAATGATCCGAGAATAACTGATAGTAAATCTTTTTTAGAAGAAAAAAATTTAATTAATGAATACTTATTTCGAAAAGGTTTGAATATAATTCCTCAAATAACGATAACTCAGCAGGGAGAAAGGTTATATGTTTTAGAAGGGACTGTGATAAAATTTCATGATGATAATGGGAAAAGAGAGATGGAAATAATTAGTTCAAATGAATATGATAAAGATTTAGAAAATAATAATGATATAGGAAATTTTGATGATAATGTATCAATAGAAAGCTCCGAAGAAATAGGGTATAAAAGTCCAAGTGAAGAAATTATTACTGAGGAATCCAAAGGAACCTTATATGAATCTAATGAATTTATTGAAGAAAAGGGACTGTTAACGGAAAGTCAATTCTATCTTTTAATAACTAGATTAATGGAAGGTGAAGAACTAAGTTTTGAAGAAATAAGAGGTATGAATAGATATGCTCAAATAATTATTAAAGAGATTAAAGAAGGACCTATTCACTATGATCGCCAAAATTCTTTAGATATGTTTATTGAATTCTTAAAAGAAAAAAACGGAGAAAATTTTCTTTCTCCTGAAGAAGAAAATATTGTAATGTTATATAATGAAATAGGAAAAACAAAGAGTTTATCTACACCTGATAAATCAAAAAAAGATGTTCGTGAACTTAAATTACTCCCACCTGATATTGCTAATCAAGGAGCAATAGTATCGGTAGTTATTATTGAAGTTACAATACTGTTAGGAATACTTATTAGTGTACTAGCTCTTGCAAAAAGATAAAATTAAAGTATAATTAATTTAAGGAGAGAAAAAATGGATAATATTATAAATGAAACTGAAAGTAAAATGAAAAAAGCGATTGAAAGCTTAGAAAATAAATTTACCAATGTTAGGGCGGGAAGAGCTAATCCAGCAATGCTTAATGGGATAATGGTAGATTATTATGGAACCCCAACTCCAATTAATGCTTTAGCAACAATTACTATTCCTGAGGCAAGACAATTGTTTATTAAACCTTTTGATAAAGGAGCCTTAAAAGATATTGATAAGGCACTTTTTGAGGCTAATTTAGGAATTACTCCGACTAATAATGGAGAGTTTATAATTTTAACAATTCCTGAGCTAAATGAGGATCGTAGAAGAGAATATGTTAAACAAGTTAAACAATTGTCAGAAGAGGGAAAAGTCGCACTTCGTAATGCTAGAGAAGATGCTCGAAATAACGTTAAAAGAGCTGAGTTTCCAGAAGATGAAACAAATCGTTATTATGAAGATATTCAAAAATTAATTGAAAAATATAATAAAGTAGTTGAAGAAAAAACTAAAATTAAAGAACAAGAATTAATGTCTGTTTAATAATTTATTAAAAAAAACTCCAAACCTAGATTTGGGATTTTTTATGAGTTAGTTTAAGTACAAGGTGAGGTTTCTAATGAATGATTCACCTGCTGATTTAGCACAGGTTTATTTAATACCTAGAAATTTTTTAGATAGTATACCAAGTATTGATAAAATTATCATAGAAACAAAAAAAGTTGCTGATGAAATTGTTTATCACATGAGTGATCAAAAAACTCTTACAAACACATCTGAAACAGTTCGAGTTCTAAAAAATATAATGAACTTATATGCAAATTATTATCTGATAATTTTACGGAAAGATTGTGCTTGAAACTCTGAGATTTATCGATTTAATTAGAATTTATAATAATAGAGGAATACCTATTTTAAGATAAAACTATTTTCGGCAGAATATTTAAACCTAAAAAAAATTAATAAATAATATTGCTTAAAAAGCGCTTTTTTTATTTATAAGTTCAAAAACTTTATGATGAGCTCTAACTAATTTTTTATTAGAAACAAGTTCATCTAATAATTCACTTGAAAAATTATTAGGGCAACTAGTATATATATTACTAAAATAGTCTAGTATTTCATTACTCACATCTAAATCTTTTAAATATTGAAGATAAGAATAATAATCAGGAATTGATATTGTATTTATTTGTCCACAAAATATAGTATTTAATACCATTAATATAAAACAAAAATATTCACTATTTTGATTAGGCATGTGAATTCCATATTGATTAGTAGGGTATTTATGAGTTAAATATTTAACATTTGGATTAGAAAACAAATAAGAAACTGGAGATGCAATATTATTGGCAATTTTACAACCGTCTAAATCTAAAGCTCGGACAATATTAAGTTGTGTATCAAGAATAAAATTAGATTCGCAAATATCAGAAAGATGAAAAGGTTGGTTATAAAGAATAGTTTTTTGAACTTTTTCAATAATCTTTAAAACTTCCTTTAAATATTTTATTTTTACTGGAATTGGAATATTAAGATCTTTTAGCAATGTTTGTAAATTTATTCCTTGAATAAAAGGCATCGAAAATCCCACTACTTTTTCATCAGTTAGGACAAAACTTTCAGGAATTACTAATTGATCCTTCCCTAGTTGTTCGCTGGCATCTATCAAAGAATTAACTGTTAAAATTTTATTATTAAAATAAAGGCCTTCACTAATAAAAAATATTTTTAATACTTTTTTATTTGCTCTTAAATTATAAATATATAAAAATGCTTCTGAATTAGAAATGTTTTCATCTAAAATAATTTTTTCTAAAGAATTTAGTTTACTTTTGCTGATTTCTATAACTTTCATATTTTGCCCCTTAATCATTTGTAGGCCGATTATTTTAACATAGATTATTTATTTTTTCAATGAATTTGATAAAGTTAAGGAACTTAGGTCATTATTAATAACTAGAAGATTTAGAAACAGGTTATTAAGGAAGTCAGAGACACCACTTTTTTATATAAAAGATTTTGTTGCCTTTTTCATTTTTTAGTTACACTTTCAATTGCGCTTTTTTTAAAAACAGTGGATTTTTTATGAGAAAAATTAATAATTTTAAAAAAAATGAGAAATTAGCACTCATATATTGACAAGTGCTAAGCATAATATTATAATAGGGTTAGCACTTAAGAAAAAGAGTGCCAATCATGGGGAGTGATGTTTATGAATAATAGGCAAAATGAACTTTTAAAACTTATTGTTGAAGAATACATCAAAACAGTAAAACCAGTTGGTAGTAAATCATTAGTTAAAAAGCTTAAATGTTCTAGTGCTACGATTAGAAATGATATGGTTTATTTAGAACATTTAAAATATTTAGAAAAGACTCATACTTCAAGTGGAAGAATTCCAAGTGAGACGGGATATAAATATTATGTTGAGCATCTAATGAAACCAAAAGAAATAACTGGTGAAGATGTTTTGAAACTGCAAACGATTCTTAATAATAAAGATTTAGTAGTT
>CAZFQF010000057.1:0-6487 GCA_964520725.1 uncultured Muribaculaceae bacterium
TATTATTTAAGTTCCGCTAGTTATATGAATATGACTTTTGGAAGTAATTCAAATATAAATATTGAAACAGCAAGAGGAGTAGGATATGATAACAGTCATCGAACAAGCAATGTTTTAATTGATAGTGGAGCAACTTTAAATATTGAACAAAAACAGCAATTTGGTTCGAATGCTACTTGGTGTGTGATTGGTGAATTCAAAATGAACAGCGGCTCATCACTAAAAATGATTAGTGATTATTCTGGAGCAACAGGAAATTATTGTTTACAGTTTATAGGAACTTCTGCCTTATTTAATTTAAATAATCCTAGTAGTGTAGTGTTTTATAATAGACCAACAAATGCTATATACTCTTCTTCAACAATACCATTTACTTTTAATATTTCCCAGTACAATAGATGGACTACATTTTCTGCACTTGCCAGTGCGGGAGATATTTATGATATTCCAACTTACTCTTGGTATAAACTAGAAAACGCTAATAACTTAACTGTAAGTGGTAATATAACTACTTCAACAACTATTATAACAAGCACTAATTTAACGAGTTTTGAAGAAAGTGAATTACCAAGTTTAAATAATTTTTTAATCAACAATACTAAAGTATTATCAATGGGTAGACCATCCTTAGGAATAAATCCAATAACAGATACATCAACAGAAATAAGTGGTGTAACAAGTCCGTATGCAGATGTTAGAATAAGTTATAATAGCAATGATTATTATGTGCAAGCTGATAATCTGGGTAATTACAGTTACACTTATTCAATTCCACTACCAATAGGAACAATAATTTATTTTGTATCAAATGTAGCTAATAGTTTTTTATATAGATTTAGAAACGTAGAAGTAATATTTGCTGGCGATATACATATAATATCAGCTACAAGTCAAGTAACATTTTCAACTGTCCCATTCCAAAGTACTCCAACCTTATGTAATCGTTCTAGTACTTTAGAAGTGATTGTCAATGATTCTAGAATATCTCCAACTGTATGGAATTTGTATGTTTTTATCAATAATGCACTAATTAATGAAAAAGGTGATACATTAATCGATGGGCTTGTATTTGTTGATGGAATAGGTAATATGACAGTTTTATCTACAACACCAACCTTAGTTTATACATCTGATGGAATAACAACTGGCGAAATTGAAGTTGATTGGCCTAATGATGAAGGTATTTTACTTCAACTAAATATTAATCCAATCGTAGTGAATACAACTTATAAAAGTTATATTAATTGGTATATAGAATAAAATAGAAATTAATAATTTCTATTTTTCTTTACATTTACATATCTCTGAAATGCCATATACAGTAACGACATTGCTACTAATAATATTGTTATTAGGAATCAATGGATTATCACTATCAAATGATAATATTGCAATGTTATCAAGTTTGAAAATTTCTATCATATTTTTCCTAACTTGGTATTCTATTACAACTACTTCGTTTGGTCCGATTTCTGGCAAATTAATAGCTAAAAATCCATTATTTTTATTATATGTAAAGATACTGTATCCAGCAGGAATATTATTTATTCTTATACTTTCAACAATTAAAGAAATAAGCTTAGGATCTAAAACATCCGTAATTCTAATATTTTTCAAAATTATACTTGAAAGATTTTTGACATTAATGGTATAGGTTAAAGTTCTAGTTGCCCACAAAGTTTTGTTAGCTCTTTTTATGATTTCTAAATTATTTATTAATAAAATAGTATTTTCATTAGATTGAATAATTGTTTCTAAACTATTATAATAGCCTCTTGCTGTAGCGTAGTTACTTAACTTATTCATTAAAACAACTCCTTACATATAATTATATGAGCACATAAAATATAATTGATTATATTTTTAAATTCTAATAATAAAAAGGTAAAGACTAATATGTGATTAGGATAAAAGTTCAACAAAAAACTCAAATTAGTTGAAAAGTTTGTATGGTAATACTTATAATAATATTCTTAAATTTGTAGTAATTAAGGGTAACAATAAAATCAAAATAGTTATTCTTTTATTTTGGTTTTTATAATTAAATTAGTTATTACGTGCTATTATTTATGTTCTTAAAAGTTGTTGTAATTCAACCTTTAGGGTTTTAAGTTAGTAATTTATAGCTCCTTATATTTAGGGATTTTGGGACAACTGGAGCTGATAGTACTATTCCTGGTCCAACTGGACCAACGGGGCCAGAGGTTATAATAGCGTTATGTAGAATATATGAAATGATGTTGCAGAGACTAACTCTATCTTTGAGGGTTTACCAATGCTTTTCCATAATCCTTTAGAATTGGTGAATGTTACTACAAACAGAATCTCATCATTGTTTATAGAGAAACCAGGGATTTATTTAATTGAAGGGATAGAAATTTTATTAAATAAAAAAAGACTTTTAAAGCCGCTTTTATAATGAATTTAAATAATCAATAGTATTTCCTTCAAAAATTAATTTCGAATTTTTTAAATTAAAGAAATCTTGGGGTTTAATTAAGGAATAATCTTTTTTAAAATCGATGATTCCACTATCCATTAATAGTTTTCCACAAAATGATGTACAAGTATGATGATATTGTCGATGAAAAGCTTTATTTAAAGTAATCATTGGTAATCCAATAATATTATAGCGATATTTATCAGTGTTTTTAATATAACTTTTAAGTTCGCTTTTTAAACGATAAAATTGTTCGTCAGAAATTTTAATTTCATAAACTCGGCAATAAGAATATTTAAAAAAGTTACAGATCGCATCAAAATCTTCAATTATAAAACCGCCAGGTAATGGCCATCTTAGTTTTTTGCGTCCGAATGAATAAACTTTTTTCCACTTTTTATCTAAAACTATACTTACATGAACATATTTTTCTCTAGTCATTATTCGAAAAAAACGTGATACTATTGTGCTATTATTTGTTGCGAAAACATAGATTTTTTTCATAATCTTTCACCTAAATAAAATTATAGCATATATCTCCTAATTTTTTATCAAATTATATAAAAGTTCAATAGTATAAAAATTATTCTTTAATATTATTAAGGAATTAACATTAAGAAAACATATTAGAAAATAAAGTAAAAATAGTCAAATTAAAGAAAATTCAAAAAAATTCTAAATAAATTGCAATAATTTTATAAAAACAGTATACTTTAATAGTAGGTGATATTCTAAATGAAAACTTGTGTACTTATTTACAATCCAAATAGTGGAAGGGTTTTAAAAAATAGATATATAAAAGAGTATAAAAAAATTTTACATAAGAATGGCTATAAACCTCGAGTTATTGGAACTGAATATCGTGGTCACGCTAAAGAACTTGTAAGTCACTTAGATAAAGTGGACTTAGTTATTTCGATGGGTGGAGATGGGACCTTTAATGAAATAATGTCGGGTAACTTAGAGAGAAAAGAAAGATTAGTTTTAGCTCATATTCCTGTAGGAACGACTAATGATATTGGAGTTATGTTTGGTTATGGAAAAGATACTAAACAAAACTTAAAGGACCTTCTTAATGGCGTAATAAAAGGTATGGATATTTGTTTGATTAATGGGAAACCTTTCGTCTATGTAGCTGGATTTGGTAAATTCATGCATATTCCTTATGATACTCCAAGAGCATTAAAGAAAAAAATTGGGCATATGGCTTATTTGACCGAGGGATTTAAAGATTTTTTTAGACCTACCAAGTTATATAAAATTAAATACAAAGTAAATGGAATCGAAAAAAGTGGTTATTATTCTTTTATGCTTATATCTAATGCTAATAGAATAGCTGGAATAAATAACTTTTATAAAGATATAAAATTAGATGATAACCAATTTGAGGTATTATTTTGCAATTTCAAAAGAAGAATAGATATTATTAGAACTTTTAGTATCTTAATGACTACTGATGTAAGTAAAATTTCAGGGTTTGAATTTTATCGAACCAATATGTTAGAAGTCACTTTTGATCAGTATCCTAAAAAAGCATGGTGTATTGATGGGGAAAAACTTGACCGAGCAGTTTTAAAATATGAAATCCAAAACGAGAGTAATGTTAAAATTATGTTACCAAAAAAGAATATTGATAAAATTTTTGTTAAAAAATAAAAAAATCTTATTTAAGATTTTTTCTTTTTGTATAAAGGAATATTGACGTTATTGTTAATAGAGAAAAATCGCTTATCACAATGCCCGTTAAGCTCCCTTTAGCAATATACTTTAATTCAATATTATGATTTCCACTATTTACATCAAACGCTAAAAGTGCTTTTCCGATAGAAAAAGTTGGAACCTCTTTATTGTCTACATATACTTTCCAGCCTTCATCATAGGGAATAGATGTATAAATTGTTTTATTAGTTGGTAAATCGATATTTCCCTTAATATAATGTTCTTTAAATTCTGTGATTTTTACTTGATTATCTTTAGCAATCGAAGCAGCTTTCTCAAAATTGTCATTATTAATATAATAACCATTAAACGAATCATACCTATAATTATTATACCCTACATAAATAGTATAAGTATCATTATCTGTACGGGTATTTATTATTTGATTTTCAGCCATATTTTTAACATCAAATACATCAATTTTTTCATTGCTTTTTTCAAAATATGTATAATTATCAGTTAAATAATATAACGTCTGATTAACAATAATAAAATCAATATCACTATCATTTATGTAAAAATACATATTATCATGAGGATTAGTAAAAGTATATTTTATAACAGATTGATTATTATTATATACCGTTTCTTTATTGGCAATATCTAATTTTTCTAAGACTTTGTTAATGCCTGTTGCTTTTTCGATAAATTCATTTTGGATAGTAAATGGATTAAAACCATTTGACGACCAATCTTTAATATTACTGTTAACTGCAAACATTAATCCGGCATTATAATTATTTTTAAAAACTAGATGTCCTTCTTTATTATAAAATAAATTATATCGTTTAATATCCCATGTGCTTCCAAAAAAATATTTAATATTGAACATCAAATCATAAATAGGAGTATTTTGTTTATAAAAATAGCTATTAATTTCATTTCCAGGAATTCCTAAATTATGTTGTAAAATCGCCATTTTTTCGTAAGCCATTGAACTAAAAGTAGTTTGGCCATAATAGTTATACCATGATGGATCATTAAGAGTTAAAAATTCTGTACGATCAATCCGGTACATTAAAGATTGGTCTTCTTTCCGAATATATTTTAAAGCTTTTTGCATAGTATTATAATCACTATAAAAATCATCTAAATATTGAGATATTTTCCAATTATTGTTTATGGAAATAGTACATTCAAGAATAATACTTAAAATCAAAGCATAGGGTAAGAATTTTTTTATTTGCGGATAATACAAATATAAACAATAAATTACAAAATATAAAGTTATTAACAAATAATTTAAAGTTATCATTGAGTTAGTAAGATTTTTATATTTTAAAAAATAAGTTAAAGTAATTAACATCATTATTAATACATATACCATGCTAGCATATTTAAATTTTATATGTTTAATATTAATTAAAGAATACGTAGCAATAATTAAAAAAACAAAGGAGTAAATAAATGAATAGCGATAAGGCAAATCATTAGGAACATGAAATGCATGCCAAATAAAATCAAGAGGAGCGTAAAAGAAACTTAATACTATAAAAGCTAATAAAGATATATAAGATATTTTTATTTTAAGATTAATTTTAGGGTTTATTATAAATAAGAAAAATAGTGCAACTGAAAGTATCCCAGTAGAAATATTAGCCGCATTTGAAATTCCTGATGATAAAATAGTAACTCCAACTCCGCTAAAATGATTGCCTAAAAACTCCCAAAATGTAAACGCGTAATATTGACTAGTTGGCCAAGAATCAGAGGTGGCACTTATTGAGTGCATTCCTAAATATAAAGGAACTAGAAAAGCAGCTGTTAAACCTCCTGCTAATAATGAAGATATTCCAAATGAAAAGATTTTTTTAAGAATAAATTTATAATCAAACTTTTTAGTTTGAATTATTAAATAAGCGATAAAATATAAAACCGAAAAAAAACATATCATAAATCCGATAAAATAATTAGCAACTAACATTATAGCCAAGCTAATAATATATAAAGCATATCTATTACCATCAACAATTCTTTCAATGCCTAAGATTATTAAAGGTAAGAAAACTAAACCATCTAACCACATAATGTTCCAGTAGTAGGCTGCAAAATATGAGCAAAACCCATAAAGAATTGCTAAAGGAATAAAGTATAAATTTTTACTTTTGAATTTTTTACTAATAAAGTAAACCATTGTAAGTGAAGAGGCAACTGCTTTAGCTCCAATAATAATAGAAAAAGACATAATTAAATTATCGTGGTTAAATAAAAACATAATAATATTAAAAGGGCTGGATAAATAATTTAAAAAGTTTCTAAAAAATGGTAATCCCATCCCCATTGAAAATGAATAAATAAAATTTGAACCACTTTTAACTCTTTCATAAA
>CAZFQF010000057.1:6497-6989 GCA_964520725.1 uncultured Muribaculaceae bacterium
AAGCTCATTAAGCAATGGACCATATTGATGAAAAAAATCAATCGTTAATAAAGAATTTTTTCCAAAAGGAGCAACATTTTGTAGAAAATAAATGATTCCTATTATTATTGTCCCAACCAATAGTGTTAAGTAAAATATTAAATTACTTTTAAAATAGTTTTTTATATTTTTCAGCATTAACATCACCTTATCATATTATAGCATATTAAGTATAAAGATTAATCATAATAATTACTGTAAACAAAGATTTTTATTGCAAAAAAAGATTAATTGTTGTATGATTAACGGGTTCGAAAGAAGGATTATTATGGAAAAAATTATAAATATTGCGGTTGTAGCTCACGTTGATGCCGGGAAAAGCACTCTAGTTGATGCATTACTTAGTCAAAGTGGTGTATTTAGAGAAAACGAAGAAATAGATCAAAGAGTAATGGATAGTAATGATTTAGAAAAAGAAAGAGGTATTACTATACTTTCTAAGACAACTGCTAT
>CAZFQF010000057.1:6999-7248 GCA_964520725.1 uncultured Muribaculaceae bacterium
TAATGATTATAAAATTAATATTGTTGATACTCCAGGTCATGCCGATTTTTCATCTGAAGTTGAAAGAGTTATTAGAACTGTTGATACAGTAGTTTTATTAGTAGATTCAGCAGAAGGACCAATGCCTCAAACTAGGTTTGTGTTAAAAAAAGCTTTAGAACATAATTTGAAACCGATATTATTTATAAATAAAATTGATAAATCTGATGCTCGTGTATCAGAAGTTGTTGATATGACTTTTGATTTATT
>CAZFQF010000058.1:0-7124 GCA_964520725.1 uncultured Muribaculaceae bacterium
TAAATTTAAAACTGAATATACAGATGATAAAGATAGTTATATTGGAACTCAAAAAACTATTCAAGAAGGTTTCGATGGTCTTACCAGAGTTACAGAAAAAGTCTTATATCGAAATGGGGAAATTAATAACTTAGTTATTGCTGGTTCTACAGAAATAACTCCAGTAGTTAATAAAATTATATCTAAAGGAACTAAAGGTTTTTCTGATGGATATACTTATGTTAATGGAGGCGGGAACGATTCTTGGAGCTGGCCGACTATTAGTCCTTATATTATTACAAGTAGATTTGCTTATCGTTGGGGAAGTCATCATGATGGAATAGATATTTCAGGAACTGGACATGGGTCACCTATTTATGCAGTAAATGAAGGAACAGTAATAGTTAATACATATGCTAGTGATTTTGGATATTATATCGTAATTAATCATAATAATGGTTATTTGACATTATATGCCCATTTAGCTCAAAGTGCAAAAGTTCCTGTAGGAAATGAAGTAAAGAAAGAACAAGTTATTGGATACATGGGAAATACTGGTCGATCAACCGGAACCCATTTACACTTTTCAGTAATCCGTGATTCTACTTTTAGATATACTAATTATCTTAATCCTTGCGCTTCGATTTTTAGTTGTTAAGGAGAGAAAATGTTAGTTAGTGTACTTGCGAGTGGTTCTAAAGGAAACTGTACTTTAGTTAGAACAAAAAATCATAGAATATTAATAGATGCGGGCATGAGTTTAAAATATTTAGAAGATAGATTGAGAGAAAATGAAGTTCTTTTACAGGATATTAATTATATATTTTTAACTCATACTCATATTGATCATGTTAAAGCTCTCAATAATCTAGTAAAAAAGTATAAACCAACGATTGTTATAAGTCAAAAAATGCTTGATGATTTAAAATTTTTAGAAAAATATCCCTGCATATCAATTTTAGAAAATGATTTTGTTTTAGATGACGTTTTGATCGAAAGTATTTCTACAAGTCATGATGCTAGTGATAGTAAAGGTTATATTATTACTGAAAATTCATCATCATTAGTAATTATTACCGATACAGGATATTTAAATCAAAAGCATTTTTCTAAACTGAAAAATAAGAGTTTATATGTATTTGAAAGTAATCATGATATTGAAATGTTAATGCACGGAAGGTATCCTTCTTGGTTAAAAAAAAGAGTTTTAAGTGATGTTGGTCATTTATCTAATGATAGTGCGGCATTTTATTTAAGTAAATTAATTGGGTCAGATACTAAGAAAATAATTTTGGCCCATTTAAGTGAAGAAAATAATACTCCTGAATTGGCTCTAAAAAATATTGAAGAATATTTTTCAAAAGAAAATATTCAGTTTAGTGAAATAATTGTTGCGAAACAAAATGAAAAAACGGAAATGATAGAGATATGATAAGAATAATAGCAGTCGGAAAAATAAAAGAAAAATATTTAGTTAATATGATAGAAGATTACTTGAAAAGAATTAACAAATATCATAAACTAGAAATTATTGAAATTCCTGATAAAGGCATACTTTTTGAAGGACAAAATATAGTTAAAAAGATAGATAAAAATGGTTATAATGTTGCACTGGCTGTAAATGGAAAAGAAGTAAGTTCAATAGAATTTTCTGATTTTATAAATTTTACATTAATGAAAAGTGCTAATATTAATTTTATTATTGGGGGAAGTAATGGTTTATCAACTGAAGTATTAAAAATGGTTGATGCGCAAATTTCTTTTAGTAAATTAACATTCCCTCATGGATTGTTTAGAGCTATTTTATTAGAACAAATTTATAGAGGGTTTAAAATTATAAATAACGAAACATATCATAAGTGAGGTAGTAATGAAAGAAGTAGATTTATTTGTTGTGGGAACAGCATTTG
The DNA here is from genome assembly GCA_964520725.1 of uncultured Muribaculaceae bacterium. GTDB lineage: Bacteria > Bacillota_I > Bacilli_A > RF39 > UBA660 > DUUS01. Next base: position 1,890 of record CAZFQF010000058.1, read on the forward strand.
TTAGAAATAGAAAATTATTAATTAGTATGTCCCAAAGAAGCGCTAAAAAAGGGAAATTCACCTTAGTTGGCGGGGGTGTTGAAAAAGGTGAAACTTTTAAAGAAGCTGCAAGAAGAGAATGCCTAGAAGAAATAGCTAATGGTTTTGATATTAAAGAAGAAGAATTAAAAGAGATTCTATGTTTTAGAGAACCGGCATTATCAGATCCTAATTTAACTATTGAAATGCATATGATGTTAGCTTTAAAAGATGTTGATGTTGAGTTAATTCCAAATGAAGAAATTTTAGAATATCGTTGGTATTCTAAAGAGGAAGATGATTCAATGCTTTCAACAGCAATCAAGGAACATTTTATTCCTTGGGCGGTAGAAAATAATCTAATGTAAAAAAGGTTGTGATTTTATGATTAAAAATGATTGGGATGAAATATTAAAAGTAGTCTGGGAAAGTCCTGGTTTTAAAAATTTTATGAAGATAATCGAAAAAGAATATCAAGATAAAACAGTTTATCCTTTAAAAGAAAATGTTTTTAATGCTTTAAAGTTTACTTCTTATCAAAATGTGAAAGTAGTGATAGTTGGGCAAGATCCATATCACGGAGAAGGAGAAGCTCATGGACTTTCTTTTTCAGTTCAAAAAGGGATAAAAGTTCCGCCTTCACTTAAAAACATTTATAAAGAATTAGAAAGTGATTTAGGAATTAAGTCACCTAATTGTGGAGATTTAAGTAATTGGGCCAAAGAAGGCATTCTGCTATTAAATGCATCTTTAACAGTTGTTAAAGATAATCCAAATAGTCATAAAGATATTGGCTGGAGTTTGTTAACAGATTTAATAATAAAAAAACTGAATCAAAAAAAAGATCCAATAGTATTTATTTTATGGGGAAACTTTGCTAAAAGTAAAAAAGTATATATTACTAATCCTTGGCATTTGGTTATAGAATCGCCTCATCCATCTCCATTTAGTGCAAATAACGGCTTTTTTGGTAGCAAACCTTTTTCTAAAACAAACAACTTTTTAATTAAAAACAATATTAAGCCAATTAATTGGCAATTATAAAAGACTTTAAATTTTCTTATAATTTAAAGTCTTCTTTTTTATCATCAAATAAATCTTTACCATCAAAATAAGTTTGAACTTCAATATGATGAATTTTTGCTAAAATATTTGAAGGGAATTTCTTAATTAACTTATTTAACAAACTTGTGTATTTATTATAAAAAGATTTAGTCGCTTCGAGTCTTTCGTTTAACTTATAAATATCTTCATAAGTATTATTAAAAGTTTCTTCTTCATCTAATTTTTGATAATCTAATCTAATCTGTTCAATTAAAGTATTTAAAATAGTTAATTTTCTTTCTAAATCAAAGCTAGAAATGTTTTGATCTTGAAGGTTATCTAAATCATTAAATATTTTCTTATCTACATCAGTACTATCTATAATAATCTTTTTTAAAGTAGTAAGTAAATCAAACTTTTTTCTTAGTAGTTCATCAATTACGCTTTCAGCTTCGTTAATTTTAATTTTACTAGCTTGTAGATTATTATATAAAATAATATAACCAGCTGTTAATACTCCACCAAAAACTATTATAGTTAAAAAAATTGTTATAAAGCTATTCATATTTTCACCATAATCATTATAACATAACTAAATAAAAAATTGTGGAAATTTAATAATTAATTTTTTCTTCGAATTCAACATAATTGATGTATCTAGTAGGAATTAAGTACCAGTTTCCCGAAACAGGATCACTAATAACTAAATAATAGTCTGAGAGTTCTTCAATTATGCCAGATAACATTCGATCTCTCCATTCATTTGATTCTTCAAAAGTAGCATAAATTTTAACTTTTTTTCCTGTGTTTTTCTTAAAGATATGATGGGGATTATAATGCTGTTCATCTTTATAAGAATTTTGACTATTTAAATTATTAGGAAAATCCGAATTTTTAAAATATGTACCATTCATTTAAATATTTCACCTCAATATAAAATATGGTTTACAAATAATTTTATGAATAAAGTTAAATATATATTTGGGACATTAATTAAATTTATAAACTGAGATATTTAAAGATAGTTTAACAATCAAAATAATTGATATATAAATATAATTAACCTCTTATTTAAACGGTGAAAATTTGAGGTTTTTATTAAAAATTTATTAAAAATGAGTATAAATTAGATATTTTTCATTAAAATAACTAAAAAATCAATTGAATTATTTATTTTATGATATAATTATTCTTAGGAGGAGGTTAAAATGAAAAAGTTTTGGGAAAAGCATGATTTGTTTAAAGTAGCAGGTATTATGATTTTAATCACAGTACTTCTTACTTGGGTTATACCTCAAGGGTATTGGTCTGGTACAGAACTATCTATTGGAGATGTTACTAGAGTTGGTATTTTTGATTTCTTTACTTACGGCTTGCTTGGAATGTACTACTTTACTGTACTAATAACATTCTTATTTGTACTAGGTGGTTTCTATCAAGTATTAGCAAAGATAACAGGGTATCAAAATTTAACAAATTCAATTGCTAAACAATTTAAGGGAAAGGAAATCTTATTTGTATTAATAGTTTCATTTATTGTTGCATTATTATCAGCTGTTATGAACGAATATTATGTAATTATTGCATTTATTCCGTTTATTATATCTATAATGTCAAAAATGAAATTAGATAAAATTACTGGTTTTGTCACTACATTTGGAGCTCTATTAATCGGATTTATTGGTTCAATATATGGAACAAAAATTGCGGGAGTAAACGTAGAGAACTTTGGTGTAGAATATGGTACTTATCTTTGGGTTAAATTAGTGTTATTTGCTGCGGCTTATATTTTATTTAGTGTACTTAATGTTTTACATATTAAAAAAACATTAAAATCTAAAAAAGCAAATGAAATAACAGATTTATTCGCAGGAGAGGCTATTACTAAGAAAAGTAAAAAATGGCCAGTAGCATTAATTTTTGGACTATTTATTTTAGTGGCTGTATTAGCTTATATGCCATGGGAACAAGCGTTTAAAATTAATATATTTAAGACTGCTACAACTTGGGTACAAGAAGTAGAAATTCTAGATTCAACAATCTTTGCTTATCTTTTAGGTAACTTTAAAGAATTCGGATCTTGGGATCTTTTCGGAGTTCAAGTATTAATGTTGATTTCTGCTATAATTGTTAAATGGACTTATAAAATAGATAGTAATGACTTCTTTACTGCATTTGGCGAAGGTTTTGCTAAAGTCGGTAAATTAGTAGTGATTTTATTAGCTACTTTTGTAATCTTAGAGTTTGCAGTTATGTTTCCAATTGTTCCAACAATTATTGATTGGATTATGAATCTTATGAGTAAATTTAATATATTCCTAGGAACATTAAGTGGTTTAGTGGCAGGATTATTTACTTCCGAGTATCAATATACCATCAATTTAATAGGACCTTACTTTAGCACTACTTATGCAGAAGTTGCTAAACAAATTCCTGTTATGTTACAAGCAACTTATGGAATTATTTCATTTATTGCACCGTCTTCAGCTATTTTGTTAGTAGGTTTATCTTACTTAGAAATCAGCTATAAAGATTGGTTCAAATATATTTGGAAATTTCTAGTTGCAATGATTATTGTTACAATTATTTTAATGTTTATTATAATTTAATTATAATTAAATTAAGATGTCTATCTTATGATAAACATCTTTTTTTGTGTCAAATAGGTCATTTTCGGTACTTTATTAGTCTTTTTGGTAGTATAATTTATATAGGAGATAATTATGAATGAATTAAGTAGTCGACCAAGACTTTATATTGATAAAGATGCGATAAAATATAATTTTGAACAAATTAAAAAATATGTGGAAGAAAAAGTTGAAGTTATGCCAGTTATTAAAGCTAATGCATATGGAGTAGGAATTAATGAAATAGCGCAAATATTTAAAGATTCTAAGTATTTAGCAGTTGCTGATATAGAAGAAGGCATTGAATTAAAAAACATTTTGCCAAATGCTAATATTTTAATTTTGTATCAACCAAGTTATATTGATATCAAGAAAATTATAGAAAATGATATTATTCCCTCAGTAGGAGATAAAGATTTTATTATTAAATTAAATGAAGAAGCAAAGAAACAAAATAAAATTTGTAATATTCATGTTGAGATAGATGCTTTAACTAGTAGAACAGGTGTGCTACCTAAAGAATTAAAAGATTTTGCAATAGTATTAAAAAATCTTACAAATCTAAAAGTAGATGGAGTTTTTATGCACTACTCATCTGCTGATTCATTAAATGCTGAAGATTTAACTTTTACCAAAAACCAAACTAATCTTTTTGATAATGCGATTGAAGAATTAGAAAGCATAATAGGACCAGTTAATTATATTCATGCTAGTGCAGGGCCAGGAATCTTCAATCCTAATGCAAAACATTATAATATGGTCAGACCAGGATATATTTTATATGGATATTATCACAATGTTGAACATAAAAAGATGATTCATTTAAAACCAGCTTTAAAATTATCAGCATTAATTATTCGAATTGCTGATTATGATGAAAATACTCCGATAAGTTATAATCGACGTTATATAACTAACCGGAAAAGAAGAATTGCAACTGTAGGAATTGGATATGCAGATGGACTAAGTAGACATATGTATGAGCCTAATTTAAATAAACAAGGGTATTTGGTTGTAAATAATCAAAAAGCACCAGTTACTGGGAATGTATGCATGGATTTAACGATGATAGATATTACTGATATCGAAGGTGAAGTTAAAGTTGGAGATGAAGTTTATATTTTAGATAATGAAATGGTAACTATTGAAGATCTAGCAAATACTGCAGATACAATTGGTCATGAAATTATTGCAAGATTAAACAGCAATGTTAATAAGATTGTAGTTTCTAAGAAGTAATTTAAATAAAATAATTGACTAAATAGATTTCTTTTGCTAGAATCTAGATAAGTAATACGAAGATTATATCTTAAGTAGTTATATTAATCTTTAAAGAGAGTAGATATTGTAAGCTGAGAATATCTATAAAGTAATTTATATAATGAATTTCAAATATAGGAGTGTTAAACGTAGTTAAATCCGCGTTAAGGATTAAAATAAGAGCATGAAAGTCATGAAATAAGGTGGTACCGCGGTTTTTAATCGTCCTTAAATACATGATTTTTTTATTGGAGGAATAAAAATGAAAGAAAAATTAAAAAAAATA
>CAZFQF010000059.1:0-6907 GCA_964520725.1 uncultured Muribaculaceae bacterium
AGTCCTTAATAGTATAGAAAAATAATAAAGGAGGAAAGAATAATGAATGAAAATAGAAATAATACATTATTATTAACTGTTATTGGAGTAGCCACATTATTAGTAGCAGTAATAGGCGCATCATTTGCTTACTTTACAGCAAACTTATATGGTCAAGAAAATTCAACTACAGTAACTGTTGGAGCTGGTACTTTATCAATTGCTTATGCTGATGGTAATGGTTATTTAGAATTAACCGCTGAAAAAATAGCTCCTGAACTAACATTAGCATCAATAACAAAAACTTTTACCGTAACAGGAAATAATACAACGACTGCGATTATGCCTTATGGAATAGAATTAGTGGTTCAAGAAAATACATTTACTAATAATGCTTTAACATATATTTTAACATCAACAAATACAGATGGGAATGGTATGGTAGTACCGCCAATAGATGAAGTAGGACTTGCCACTGGAGCTGCAGTAGTTCCCCTTGGAAACGGGTATTTCTCTGGAGTGGTTAGTAATAAAGTGCACACTTATGTATTAAATATTTATTTTAGAGAAACTGGAGTAAATCAAGATGATGATAAAAATAAAGCTTTTGGTGGATATGTTAATACAACAGTTCAAAGTATTTATACAACAACCAGTTAAAATTATAATAAACTTAAAAGCCATGAAGGCTTTTTTTATTGCGTTTTTAATTAATAAAGCTTATAATATAAATATAAAATAGATGGGTGGCTTTAGCATAGTGGAAAATACTAAAAGCGAAAAAAGTGTGGTTTTTAAACAGTCATTAAATTATGTTACTAAGCTATTATCTACAGCTATAATAGTTGTCCTTCTTTTAGTTGGAGCCTTTTTAATATATTATGTTATTTCTGCTAAAATTATAAGCAAACAGGCAGGGGCGGTACCAAAACTATCTTTATATACTATTGTTAGTGGAAGCATGGAACCGGCTATTAAAGTTTATGATGTTATTTTAGATGTAAGAGTAGATGATGTATCTACAATAAAAAAAGGCGATGTAATTACTTTTAAGTCAACAAGTAGTATTAGTTCAGATAAAACAGTTACTCACCGGGTACATGATATAAAAATTATAAATGGCAGTTATGAATTTGTGACAAAAGGTGATAATAATTTAACTGCGGATAGCGATACAGCTAAAGCCAATAATATAATTGGTAAAACGGTACTAAAGATTCCTCAATTAGGAAGAATTCAATTCTTTTTATCAACTAAAATAGGCTGGATTTTAGTAATATTGCTGCCTGCCTTAGGAATCATAATATATGATATTATGAAATTATTCAAAATAGTTGGAGTTAAAGATACAGCTGAGAATCTAGAGGCTAATTTTAAACTTTCAGAAACAATAAAGAAAGAAGAAGATAAACAAATTGAGAAAACTTTAGAGCAAATTAAAAAGAATCAAAATCTGTTTATAAATAATAAAGCTGATAATCAAGTAATAGATAGTATGAAAAAAACAGATAAATTAGATATCAATCTCTATTTAACATCAATAAATAGAAGTCAGACTAACGGGGATCAACCACCAGAAAATAAAAACTGATAAAATAAAACAAGAATAGCTTAATATTCTTGTTTTATTATTTAGAATAAAGCTTAGCTATAAAGTGGTTAAGATTGACAAAATTAGTAAAAAATGTTATCATATCCTTCATTATTAAAGCAGGGGTGAAGAATCATGTATGAAGATAAAAAAATGGAATTTGATTGGAAAGGGTTTTTATTAAAATTAGCTTTTGTTATTATTGTAATAGTCTTAGTTATAAAACTATTACCACTAAATAATAAAAAAGAAATAAACCTTACTAAAAGTGAAGAGTTTAAATCTAATATGAACAAATTAAAAGATGCTGGTAATGATTATTTTACAATCGATAAATTACCTTCATCAGTCGAGGAAACTGTTCAAGTTAGTTTAAATGATTTAATTAAGGTTGGAGCAATTAGAACTTTAAGAGATACTGAAGGTGAAAGTTGTGATGAAAATTCAAGTTATATTAAAGCAAAAAAGAATGAAAATGATTATAGCTTAGAATTATACCTTGTTTGTGGGGAAGAAGAAGAAACATCTTTTGTTTATTTAAATTGTACTAATCTTGGTAGTGAAACTACAACTACAACAACTAAAGTTTCAAATAATAATACTACTAAAAAAAGTAATTACTCATCAGGTGAGTCTAATTCATCAAGTTCTAATGCAAATTATAATAAAAATAATGTGAGTTATGTCACAAGTAAAGTTATAAATTCAACAACAACATCTAATAAAGTAACTGTTATTTTCAACTCTAATGGAGGATCTTCAATTAGTGCTCAATCTGTCATTAAAGGAAGAACAGCAATAAGACCAAATAATCCAATAAAAAACGGTTATACATTTATTGGTTGGTATAATAATGAAAATATTTATAGTTTTAATGAAACAGTTAATAATAATATTATTCTAGTAGCAAAATGGCAAGCTAATAATAATACAACTACTAAAACTACTAATAGAACAACAACATATTATTATACTCCTACATCATCTAAAAATACGACAAATAGGGTCAGATATACAGTATCGTTTAATTCTAATGGCGGCTCATATATTTCTGCAAAAAGTGTTTATTCTGGAAATACAATATCTGCTCCATCTAATCCATATAAATCTAATTCAGTATTTATCGGATGGTACTGGAATAATGAACCATTTAATTTCAATAGTAGAATTTATGGAAATATAATTTTAGTAGCAAAATATCGAGAAACTAGAACAACAACAAAAGATGTTTATAGTTCAGCTTGGAGCACTAAAGTAAGTTATATCAAAGTAGCTCATACTTTAGCAATTCCAAGTGATTTAAAAGTTTATGAGAATGTGAGAATCAAATCTGTTAATTTCATTCGAACTTTAAGTTCACAAGCAGATTTATATAATTATGAAAAATTTCATAGTTCTACATTTGAATATAAACCAGTAAATGCAGATTATACTTCAGGAAATGCCTTAAATTTTGCTAATATTAGTTATGCAAATATCTATAAAACAAGTTCTTCTATTTATAATAGACAATTAGCATGGGAAGGAAATGTTTCATCTCAATGTCAAGTATCATTTAACTATTTGAACGTAACAAATGCGTGCTTATATGGAATACTATATCGTGTAAATTGGGAATATGAAGTAGTAAATTAAAAATATTTAGAGAAATCTAAATATTTTTTTATATAAAAAAAGTTATGATTAATAACTTCTTTTTAACTATTTAATTATATATGGATCTTCTAATGTTCCAGTACCTGAATTATAAAGAACATTTTTACTTAAGTGAGCTACAATCTTAACACCTGCATTATTACTAGCACTACTTAAGTAAATACCATTTTGAATTTTATATACTTTATCAGTTGTTTGACTATCACCAGTAATTGACCAATAAGATGTTGGAATTTTTGCTAAAAAATTATAATTTAGACAACTATTATTTAAAGTATCCGTACAATTCGGATCTAAACTAGCTAATAAATATTCATTAATTTGGATCAAACCAAATATTTGATTATTTATAATATTACTACATTCAATTGAGCCATCATTAATTGTTTCAGTTTCACTTCTTTTACCTACACATAAATCATGATTTACAAAATAAGCTCGCTCTTCATCTTTAAATTCTTTTTCGTCAAGATAAATTTTTTCTAATTCATCCTTTATTCTACTATTAATATTATTTGCTACATAATCATTAATTCCAGAACTAGTTTCTTTATCAATATTGTACCGATCATCCCAAGTAACGCTTTCTCTTTTAGTATTTTCAATAATTCTAATTGTTCCATCAGTATTGACTCTTAATATTTGCCATGTTTTATTAGCAAAAGACAAATAATTATTTACGTTTTCTCCTCTGAAAATATAACTATCATTATATGAGTATAAACCATAACCATTAGTTATAATTTTTTCCTGACTAGTAATTTTCTCACTTAACAATGTTGGCTTCGTACTCCCACAAACTAATTTTGGAATATATAAGTAATAATTATTATTGTTAGTAACACTTATTTCTCCTGAGCAAGTTTCGCCAGTTTTTAATTCTAGTTTTTTTATCTTTCCTTCATCAATAAAAGCTTGAGCTGATAAAGAAGTACTTTTTCCTAGCTTTGGAAGAGAGTCTTCATTTTTCTTATAATAATTCTTAGTTAGAGTTATAAGCTTTTGATCTAGTTCTTCAATTGTATATTTTCTATTTTTACTAGCACCTACAATCATTGCGATAATTATAATAAAAAATATTATTACACCCACTATAATCGTCATTATTCTTAATAACTTTTTATCTAATTTCATATTTTTTAATACGCCTCATTTCTTAAATAAAGTATATCAAAATTCCTTTCTTAATACAATTATTTATTTTAAAATGCTTGCTTATATGGTATGATAATCATGAAAGAAGGATAACTCGTGGAGAAAAAAGAAAAAAGAAAAATAAATATTAATAAAAAGGCTGATTTTATACTAGGAGGAATTTTATTAGTAGTCTTATTAACTATTGGAGTATTTTATTATATTTCTACAAAAAATTCCGAGACTAAAGAAACACTACCTAAGAAAAACGAAGAAAAAATTGAAGAGAAGTTAAAGATTTTAGATCCGAATTCTAAAACTAGACCTTATGCAGTGATGATTAATAATTTAGGAACTGCAAGACCACTTCAAAGCGGATTACAAGATGCATATATTATTTATGAAATAATTGTTGAAGGCGGTTTAACACGTTATATGGCATTATTTATGGATGCTAATGTTGAAAGAATTGGATCGGTAAGAAGTGCTCGTCATTATTACTTAGATTATGCTTTAGAAAACGATGCTTTTTATGTTCATCACGGGCAGTCTCCTCAAGCTCAAAGTGATTTTAGTGCTTTAGGAGTTGATAGAATTGTTGTTGATGCTTCTAAAACTGGATGGAGAGATAAAACTTTAAATGTTGCTAGTGAACATACATTATTTACAAGTACTGAAAAATTAGCAAACGGTTTAAGTAGTAAAAGAACGGAAAGAAATAAAGATTTATTACTTAACTATAGCGTTGAAGAGATCGATTTAAGTAAAATAAGCGGAGCAACTCCTGCTAATAAGGTCTCGATTGATTATTCTGGATCAATGAATTCTAGTTATGAATATGATTCAGTAAATAAAGTGTATAATAGATTTATTAATAGAAAAGAACACACAGATTATGTTACTAAGAAACAATATACTTTTAAAAATATTATAACTTACCAAGTAACAAATACTTCTATTGCTGGAGACAGCAGTGGTAGACAAGATTTAAAAAATGTTGGTGAAGGAAAAGGTTACTATATTAGTAATGGATATGCGCTGCCTATTACCTGGAGTAAATCTTCTAGATCAGCACAAACAGTTTATAAGCTTGAAAACGGAGATTCTCTTAAAGTTAATGATGGAAATACTTTTATTCAAATTCAACCGACAAATAAAAATATAACATTAAGTTAATTTAAATTCTTTTTTTGAATATAATTAAATAGTTAGAATAGAAAGGGAGAAAATTAATGACAGATTTTATTGTTGAACATTATTTTTTAATAATGATTATTGCTGGCTTTTGTATTTTTGCTTTAATTGGTTATATAATTGATTCAACTAGAAGTAAAAAAACTAATGTGACCGATGAAAGTGCAGAAGAGGTGGAGACTATAACTGATTCAAATGAAGTGCCAGAGGTAGAAACTTCTGATAGTAGTGAAGAAGAAGTTATAGAAGAACCACCAGTAAATACAGAGCCAGTTATTGAAAATCCTGAAATTGTTAATGAAGTATCTAATGACAATTCAGAACCAATAGATAATGAAATTATTATACCAGAAGTAGAAGATAATAATTAACATTATCTTTTTTTATCAAGTAAGGGATAGTATTTATAAAAAATATTTGTTATAATATTTATGCTATCAAGGGAGTGATATGAATATGACTTTAATGTCATTGTGGAGTGTCGTAACGAAAATTATCGATATAAGTATTGTTTGGGTAATGTTTTATTATTTATTAAAAAACTTAAAAAATAATGTAAAATTAGTTTTGATTTTTAAAGGTGTCGGAATATTATCTTTCAACCGGAAATTAGAGCTGTCTTAGAGTCAATTGGTAGAAGTCAATTACTAGGGCGTCATAAAGTTTTAACTGTTGATGAACGTGAAAGAGTTGTTTTTGAAATAATGGGAGCAGTTGAATTTCTAAAGAGAAATAGAATCGGAGCTTTAATGGTAATTGAAAGAAATATTTCTTTACAAGAATACATTATGCCTGCTAATAAGCTTTATGCAGATATTACCGCAATGTTATTAGAATCAATATTCTATCCGAATAATCCTTTACATGACGGAGGAGTTATTATCCAAGGGGATAAACTAACATGTGCAAGTGCCGTATTTAAAACAAGTATGAATCCTAATGTTAGTAAAAAATTAGGAACTCGTCACCGAGCAGCTTTAGGGATTGCGGAAGAAACTGATGCAATTGCTTTAGTAGTTTCAGAAGAAACCGGAAGAATTAGTATTGCAGTAGATAGTAATTTAAATTATAATCTTACTTTAGAAGAATTTAGATTATTATTATTAGATGAATTAAAGCCTAAAATGGAAGTATTCTACGATGCAGACGAGGATGAAACAGGTGATGAAAATGAATAAGATATTTAATCCATTTATAGCCTTTTTTAAATTTTTATATCGAATTATTGATAAATCAATTGTTGTTCCAATCAGCAGAATTATTTATCGAATTAGTGAATTAACTAAAAATAATAGTGGAAGATTAGAAAGAATCTTAAATAGACCAAATATTTTAGTTTACGTATCTTTATTA
>CAZFQF010000060.1:0-1213 GCA_964520725.1 uncultured Muribaculaceae bacterium
TAAGATATACAATGAATAACTCTTGGTATACTAAAGAAGAAAACCAAGTTATTACTTTTAATACTCTTAATGCGGCTATGAAATGGAAGATTATTTCGATTTATAAGATTCCAAATACTACTGATTATCTAACTACTTCGTTTTATAACACAACTGAGTATCAAGCTTTCTTAAATCTAATCATCGGAAGAAGTATTTATAATTTTAATGAAAATGTAATAACTAGTGATAAAATTTTAACTTTATCAACTTGCCAAAACCGTGGAAATGAAAGGTTAGTTATTCATGCAAAATTAATAATAGAATAAAAAAACACTTATTTTAATAAGTATTTTAAAGAAGAGGTTCTTCTTCTTTTTTATTGTCTTGGATTGTACTTAAGAGTTCCCGCATCTGTTTATATTCTTCTAAAGTAAACATATGGTCTTTATTTTCTTTTTCAATAATAATATATTCAATTTTAGGATCTGGTTTTTGTAAATCCTCAATTCTTTTTGGGAGCTCTAATTCTTCATAAAATGGTTTTGTATCCAAATTAATCGGTAATTCACTTTCTTTTTTAGGAGATAAAATCTTAATTACTTTATAAATAATTAATCCCACTACCCAGAACACGAATATTGCTATGCTTAATTCTAGTAACATCATTAAGACACTATTACTATAAATACTTACCTTATTAGATAAATCAACGTTATTATTGTTGATCTGATCTAAAATTAATAAGAATAAAAATAAATTAATTATTAAAACAAAAGCATTAATTCTTTTAATTACTTTATTCATTTTTTTACTAAAAATACTAACAGTAATGATAACAATACTAATTAAAAGCATCAAAATATATTCTAAAATAGTCGGAAAGTAGATAATAGCCACAATATTTTTGGCGACAGTATCGAAAATACTTAAAACCGAATCAAGATAAGAATAGATAAATAATCCTATCACAATTAAAGAAATAACTGTATATATAATCTTAGTTTTTTTATCTTTCTTAGAAATATAAAGAATATCAATAACCATTAAGATAATTCCAAATATAAGCACTAAAAAAAGAGGAGATTTTGTAACAAGATTAAAAACTGTTTTAATCTTATCAAATAGAGAATACTCTACCATTTAAATCACCTCTTACCCTTTTTACCCTAAATTAAACTCTTTCACAAATATAAATCGTCTGAGTAGTCTTATCACCTTTTGTGCAGGTTAT
>CAZFQF010000060.1:1223-6836 GCA_964520725.1 uncultured Muribaculaceae bacterium
TGGTGTTTCTTTTATCAAATTTAAAATTGTTCCTATTTTAGTCAACAACGAAAAATCAATCATTATATTCCCCCCCTTTTTATTCTATTTTTAAACCAATTCACAAATATAAATAGTTTGTGTTGTTTTATCACCTTTCGTACAAGTTATTAACGTCAGTGTAGTTTTATCTTTATTTCTTTTAATTCCAATATCTCCATCTTTAATATCCGTATAAATATTTTTAATTGTATATTTATATTCTTGATTATTATAAGTAATCCCTACTTCATCTCCTAAAGATAATTTATATAAATCTTTAAAGAAAGAAACTGAACTGCTTCCAGAGTGCCCAGCAATTATAAAGTTGCCTTTTTCCACATTTGGATAACTAGAAGGACTTATAACTTGAATATTACGGTTAACATTGTTATATTTACTATCAATTTCCGTAAAACCTTTTTTTAGACCAATTTTAGGAATTGATAAATAACCTACATAATATTTTGTATAATCGATAGTTGGAACAACAACATTTTGAACTTCTTGATTTGAAATTTCATTTACTACATTTTCATCTGAAGGATCAGACAAAGAATCTGAAACAATTTCATCTCCATCTGCTAGCTCTTCAATATTATTATCTATTTCTATTAGTTGTTCATAATATAAATCGTTCATATCATCAAATACTTCAAATTTTTTTTCATTATAATAAGTACTTGATAAAATACAAAACCCAATAAAGACTATTAAAACTCCAATTGTTACTTTAATACTTGTCTTATTAGTTAAATTTTCCATTTTTAATTAGTATCCATGCTCCACTAACTAAAGTTAAACTTCCAAATAAGTATGTAAGTGTACTTGATAAACCAGTTTTTGGTACAACTACTGTTTCTTCATATACTTGTGGGAAATTATAGATAATAATTCCGCCAGCCACTTCATAATTACCTGAATCTGTTCTTACCATTACAGTTCCATCTTCTAAAACTCTAAAATAAACTATATTAGTATTTTGAATATATCCTATCGGCGTATTAGTTTCAGTAATTGAATAATCGCCTGGAGTTAAAGATATATTATAACTTTCATTAGTAGTAACCCAAGTAGATACCACTTCACCCTTTTCATTTTTTATTTCTAAAGTTGCACCCGCAAGAAAATTATTAGTGTTTTTATCTAATTTACTAATACTTACAGTATCAGATACTTCATTTACCATGCGAACATAATTAACTAAAACATAATTTCCGTAATCATTTTTCGCATAAACATTACCTTCATTATCAACACGGAATACAATTGTTGATGTATTTAATTTATAACCTGCTGGAGCATATTTTTCTGTTAAACTATATTCTCCTTCAGCTAATGAAAAATATCTAGCTGTTGTTCCACTAACCCAAGTCTCAACAACTGTTCCATAAGCATTCTTTAATACTAAAGTTGCTCCTGATATTTCCTCATTACCTGTAATATCTGTTTTACTAATTTTAACGGTTTTTGATTCGTTTTCTCTAACATTAACTACTTTATGTTCATAGTTTGTATCACTTCTGCGGACATAAATTCTTTCTTTATCAGCAGTGCGATAACCTACTGGAGCTAAAGTTTCAGCTATTGTATAATATCCTGTTGGTAAATCATATAAAACTTTTGCTACTTTTCCACTAGTCCAAGATGCATAAACATCTTTTGAATAACAATTACTATTAACACAGTCTCCAGAATACAAAGTTAATTCTGCACCTTTGACATAATTATCATATTGATCTACTTTGTAGATTGTTAATGAATTATAATTGTAATTAGCTTCAGTTCTTACTGGTTTATATTGTGTTTCTCTAGTAAATCTGATACTTTTAGATGCATATATTGGATGCGACACATTATAAATAACATCATAGATAACTCTTTGATAAGCCGAACTATAATAATAATCATAAGCTGATTGAGTACCATAAGTACCTTCAATTTCTACACTAAAATTAACTGTTGAACCTGCTGATATTGAACTCATCGGAATTCTAACTTGAAACGTTCCATTTTTATTATAAGAACTAACTGATGAATTAATAATAGTAGTTCCATATGGAGCATCTTTTAATTTTAAATCTTTAAGTGAAGTCAATGATGTTGAAGTTAAACTAATTTGGTTTGAAACATAATAACTTCCACTTTCAGTAAATGTTACATTAGAACTACTAAATGAAAGTGTTCCTCTTTCTTGATAATAATTTCTAGCACCTTCTACTAAATTATAAATAGTACTACAAGTTGAATTGCTATAACGATTATCAGTACAATAAGACTTAAAGTTATAACTTAAATTACTATTCCCTCCAATTAGTATATCTCTATACCACCAAGTAGCCATTTGCATGATGTAGTAATCTTTGTTGGTATCTCCAGTCCAAGGTCTATTTTGTAATATATACACAACCCCCTTGTCCACTTCACTTCCCAAGCTTAATGTTTTATTGCTTGGAAATTTTAAATTTGCAACCTCACAAAATAGAAATCTATCACCAGCAGCATTTGTTTTTAAGTTCGCTTGGTAACCGTTTACATATTGTGAGATAGTTTTTAAAGTTCCAGTTTTAATTTGACTTGGAGCTTCAATTGCATTGACGTTAGCACTAAAACCAAATAACCCAATTAAGCCCAGTACTAAGCCCAAAACTTTCTTTTTCATCCTCAAAACCCTCTTTCTTTTTAAGTTGCTTATATTCTAGCATAAAAGCAAAAAAAATGCAATAATTATAGCAATAATTTTGCATTTTTCCAACTGCGTATAAATATTTGTTAACTATGAACTTTTCGATAAACTTCTCCATTTTCTAATGTTAGCTTTTTATCAGCAAAAAGTTCACTAACAGATACTACTTCATAATCTTCTAAATATAACATTGGTAACAAGATTTTGATTGCTTCAATTGTAGTAGGATATAGATCATGAAATAAAATTATATCTCCCTCTTTAACATTAGTCATTACTTCTTCAACAATTTTCTCAGTATTTCTACTTTCCCAATCTCTAGAATCTACGCTCCATAAAATAATTGGATATTCTATACATGGTTTGATTTTATCATTTATTGCTCCATAAGGAGGACGAAATAATTTCATATTACTATTAGTTATATTTAGAACCAATTCATTATTTTCTTTTATTTTAGTAGCGGCTTTTTCACAATCAAACTTAGTAAGACGTGAATGATCAATCGTATGATTTCCTAATTCAAATCCTCGGTTAAACATTTCTAAAACTACACTATTGCGAATTTTTATATTATATCCAACTAGAAAAAACGTTGCTTTTGCTTTAAACTCATCTAAAATATCTAATAGTTCTAAGGTATAACTACTAGGGCCATCATCAAAAGAAAATGCAATCTTCTTTTTAGGCTTAGTAGTTTCTGGTGGGGGAATAATCGGATTATTTTTACTTTCCGTCGTCTTAGTAGATTCTTTTTGCATCTTCTTATATTTACTATCCAATTTATAAGGAATATTTAAATACTCTTTTATTTCTTGATAATTAATTGTTATCAGACTTATTGATTTTTCATCATTATAATTGGTTAAATAAATTTCCAGTTCTTTATCTTTAAATAAATAACTTTTAGAAGCTTTACTTATGTGTTCGGAAGTTAATTTAATTTTATTTAAATCTTTATATAATTCTATCTTCTCATTTAAAATATTCTCATCAGTTATTAAACTAGAAATATTTACCACTTGTTCATTATTATTAAAAATAATATTATGATAATCGACAATTAAATCATCTTTATATAATTTAAATAAAACATTTTGATACTTATCTAAATAATTAACCATATATTTAACTGTATCTACCCTATTAATATCAACTTTATTTAAATATTCCTCAATAAACAAATCCCGATTATCATTAAAATACGGATAATTAAAAATACTGTTTCCAACACTCCACGATTTATCTTCATATAATTTATTCATATTTTTATAATGAATAAATAAATTTATAATAATAGTGCAAAAAATCATGATCATAAAAATTATAAAATAAATAATTGATTTATATTTTTTTATCATAATTTCACTCCTAAATTTATTATACATCTTTTATTAGTATTTACCAAAAAATATTGCACTCATTTTAAAAATAATGTCCTATTATCTGAGTAATATTAATAATGTACTTATATAAATCTATTTAAAACCAAGTTGATTTATTTAAATTAACTTAAAAAGCAGTAAAACAACTAGAATTTTTTTTAAAGTTAATTTCTATAATTTTATCTAAAAAAAAGATTGAAACCAATGTTTAATTATGTTATTATTAGTAAGTCATGGATCTTTAGCTCAGTTGGTTAGAGCATCCGGCTCATAACCGGGCGGTCGTAGGTTCGAGTCCTACAAGATCCACCATTTTTTTTGCAGGTATGGCGGAACTGGCAGACGCGCTAGACTTAGGATCTAGTGGAGCAATCCATGCAGGTTCAATTCCTGTTACCTGCACCATTTAGTTTATATACGAACATTGTCTATTATTTAGGTGGGTTCGCAGTTTATAAATCATTAAAATAGTGTCTGAAAAGGCACTATTTTTTGTAAAGTGATTTTAAAATAATCAGATTTGATATATAATTATTATGAGGTGGCTAATTATGATAATAAGAAAAGCAAATGAAAACGATTTAATTAGTATATTAGAATTAAACCACAGTCTTTTTGAATTAGAATTTGATAATTTTGATAATACAATAAAGGTCGGTTGAACTTACGAAGAAGTTGGTAGAAATTATTTTCTGGAAACTATCAAAAATGATGTTGTATTTGTAGCAGAAGAAGAAAACAAAATTATAGGTTATCTAGCAGGGTCTATTATTAATAATTCTTATTTAATAGAAAAAAGGGCTGAATTAGATAATATGTGCATAAACCCAAAATACAGGAAATCTGGTGTAGGCTCACGACTTGTTAACACTTTTAAAGAATGGTGTAAAAATGAAAATGTTAAGAGTATAGTTGTAACTGCATCTAGTAAGAATAGCAATGCTATTAGTTTTTATAAGAAAAACTTATTTAATGAATATAACACAACATTAAAATATATAGTTGAAGAGGAAGAACAATAAAATTATTATGTTGGAATATAGGAATTAAAATTGATAACACAGAGAAAATTATTGATTTTATAAAGCAAGAGATAGTAATGCTTATAAAATCTATAGAACCAAAAATGATATAGAAGATAGTTTTATGCCATGAAATAGACCATTTAGACGGAATAGAATATATTGATAGAGCTGAAGAACTATATTATGGTGTTGATGTTGATATGCGTTTAAAAATAAGACAAGAACATCCCCATGAAATATTAAATCAAACAGAACCATTTAATTATTCTAAACCAAATCAAATAGTTAAGAAGTTAGAAAAAAAATAATTGTAGCAAAATGAATTGCTACTTTTTCTATTAATTTAGAAAAAGATTGATAGTTTTATTTTCTGAATATCCAAATTCCTATGATCATTAAAGCTGTCCCTATTAATTTCGGCCACTCAAAAGATATTTTTTCAGTTCCAAATAAGCCAAAAACTTCAATTATATAAGAAACTATTAGTTGAGCTAATAAG
>CAZFQF010000061.1:0-6831 GCA_964520725.1 uncultured Muribaculaceae bacterium
TGGGCAGAAGAAACAGCACGCAAATTAATAGAAAAGCATCCAAATAAAGAAGTTTTCACAGTAGCTTCGGGGGTAAGTCCTTCGGGGTATATTCATATTGGAAACTTTAGAGAAATAGTAACTACATTTTTCGTGGCACATGAGCTGAAAAAGCTAGGTAAAAAAGTTAGATATATATTATCTTTTGATGATTATGATAGATTTAGAAAAGTTCCTGCGGGAATTCCAACAAATTTCGAAAAATATATTGGGATGCCTTACTCTGCAATTCCAAGTCCTGTTGGATCTGATGAGACATATGCACAGTATCTAGAAGATTTTTTTGCTAAAGAATTAGAAAAAGTCGGAATATTCCCGGAATTTATATATCAAACAAAAGAATATCAAAGTGGAAGATATTTAGAAGAAATTAAGTTATCAATGAGTAAAAGATTTGAAATATTTGATATTCTAGCAAAATATAAAACTCAAGAATTAACTGATGAAGAAAGAAATAACTATTATCCAATTAGTGTTTATTGTGAAGAATGTCAAAAAGATTCTACGATAGTTAAATCATATAATGAACAAAACGGAGATATCGAATATAGTTGTGAATGTGGTACTAACCATACAATAAATATTAATACTGCTAAAAATATTAAATTAGCCTGGAAAATTGACTGGCCAATGCGCTGGAAAGTTGAAGATGTAATATTCGAGCCAGGTGGAAGAGATCACTCAGCAGCTAATGGGAGCTATGTAATTGGTAAAGAAATCGCTAAAGAAATTTTTAACTATGAAGCTCCTGATTATGTAGCTTATGATTTTATAGGAATCAAAGGTGGATCAAGTAAAATGTCTTCATCTACAGGTAATGTTTTAACATTAACTGATTTATTAAAAGTATATGATAAGAACTTAGTCTTATGGTTTTATGCAAAGTATAAGCCCGCAACAGAGTTTACAATCGCTTTAGATAATGATGTAATAAGATATTATAGTGAATTTGATCGGATGGTTAAAGCAAAATTTGCCGGAACCTTAGATGAAAAAAATAGTAGTATTTTATCTTTAACAGATGTTACTGAAGACTATTTAAACTATCCAAACTTTAGTTATCTTGCGACATTTTTACCTGTAGTGAATTATAATGTTGAAATGCTAAAAAAACTACTTGAAAACGAAGGTATTGATTGTAGTAATAAATACTTTGAAGAACGAATGAATTTAGCTAAGAACTGGATTGAGTTATATGGTGAAAATTACCGTGTTACTTTAGTTAATGAATTTAATACTGAATATTATGAGACTTTATCAGAGCTAGAAAAGAAATGGATTGAAAAAACTATAACTATTTTAGACACTGCTTATAATACTTCTGATGAGATTCAAACAGTTTTATATGCTGTTGTAAAAGAAGATATTACTGATGAAAAAGAAATTAAATCATCTCAAAAAAGATATTTCCAAACCCTTTATAATTTATTATTAGGAAATGATCAAGGCCCTAAACTGGGATTGTTACTAGCGGCTTTTTCTAAAGATGAGTTAAAAAAGAGATTAGATGTTAAAAACAATTAAATTAATAAAAAGATATAATTAAAAATCACTTAAGTTTGAAAGTAATATGATATTATCCATGTGAAATCAAAAATAAGTGTTTTTTTTGTGCGAAATTTCTATAAATTCTACTAAGAGTTGACGAAATATTTTGACGATGCTATAATAACGTGCAAATAGCGCATTTTACTGTTAGCTATCTCCATGAAGTCAGTTTTATCTTAGAAAAAATACAGTGATTAAGATTTAATGATATTTAAGTTACATGAACAATAATTAATTATAGAAATACTATTAATCTTATGTTATGCTATTTAAATGAAAGGTGTTTTAATAAGTTATTCTAAAAATAGTGGTTTTATTTAAGAAAAATAACTATTAATTAAAGATGGGGGATTAGGAATGGAACAAAAGAAGTATTTATCTGTAGTCGATTATATCAGACAAAGAGATAAAAAAAGAGATGGAAATGCAATAGTAACAGAACTTGGTAATGGAAAAATCACACGTAATGAATACTGGGATCTTGTTGAACATTATAAGAGATACTTTATTTCTCAAGGATTTTTTTATGGTTGTGGGAAACCAGTTGTAATATGTAATGAAAATGTACCAGAATATGAATTTATGTATATGGCTTTGCTTGAATTAGGAGCTATTGTTAGTACGGTCAGTTTATCATTTTTTAAAAGTAATGTTGTAAGGCATACTATTATTAAAGGCGCAGATACAATTATATTAAGTGCTGAGTACATAACTCCAGAATTAAAGAGTTCTTTAGAAAGTTTAAAAAATAATAAATATAATGGTTTAATAAAAAGAATAATATTTACATCAAAAGGCGAATATAGATCTGCAGAAGAAAAAGCAGTCTATGAAAATAATTTTAATTTTAAGAAAATGATTGATTCTTTAGATTTACCTAAAAATATTGAAATAGTTTACAATGGAGAAATAGCCAAAAAAGGAAATGATAATAAAATTATTTTTTCTGAAGAAAATCAAAATATAGATTTATCTAAATTTGATGCCACATATTCTAATACCGGTGGAACAACAACTGGTATTCCAAATTGTGCAGTTCATACCCATGAAGCAATTATTAAATTATTAGAAGCTCATGAAGAAGATGTCTATCCTGAATTTCCGGTTAGAGAAGGAAATAAAGCGTTATTACTTATTCCGATTTCTCATATCACAAGTCAATTTTATGCATTATTACTTCGTAGAGCATCGGGAGCTAATATAATTTATAATCCTGGGGCTTTTGCTCCAGCAGAAATAACTAAAGCACTTATTGAAGATGAAATCAATGATGTAATTGCTCCCTTTGGATTATATATGGCAGTAGCAAATTCACCTCTTAAAAAAGGAGACTTAAAACATTTAAGACCAAGTTGTGGGGGAGAACCAACTCCAAAAGGACCGACTAAACTAGTAAATGAAAGACTTGTATGGGCTGGTGCTGAACCAATTGTTATCGGGGGAGGAAGTACCGAATTTGGCTCAGCATTTATGACTACTTATGGAGTAAAAAATAGAAGTAATGAGACAGGAGTTCTAATTCCTGGAGCTGAGGCAAAAATTATTAATCCTAAAGATTGGAAAGAAACTAAAGAAGGCGAGAGAGGATTGATTTATGCTCGTTGCGGATGGCAAATGAAAGAATATCTTAACAATGAAAAGGCAACAAAAGAATTCTTTAATTATACTGATGAAGAAGGTAAAGTTTGGGGGACTAATAACGATATCGGATCAATAACAGGAAAATATAACAATAAACCTGTATACTCAATGGATGGAAGAGTTACCGATTTTGTTCTTCAGGACAAGAAAAGTAAAAGATATTATCCCGGGATAACTTTTACAAATGGTAAAATAGATTCAGTGGATTTATCGCAAGGGAATTTTTTATTCGATATGAGAGATAAAATTTTAAATATTCCAGGAATAATTGAAGCGGAAGCTTTACTAATTCCTTATGATGATAATGATAAATCAGGAACTCCAGTAGTTAATTTAGTAGTAGTACCTCAAGTTAATCCTGTTGATATTATTAAAGCTATCTACTCACAATTATTACAAGAAGAATTTGTTCCAGAAGGTTTAATATTTAGAACAAATTTTGCAAGAAGTCTTGCAACAGATAAAAGAGAAACGGTAACATTAAAAGAAGAAAGAGGAACTTACTATAGTATTGACTCTAACGGAAATATTACCGCTATAGTAATACCGAAAAGTGGAGAGCCGATTCATGAAGTGGTTGATAACTTAGAGATAGTTCAAAGAGTTGCACCTCCAGAACCTAGAAAGATTTTAGTAAGACAAGATTAATATTTATCTTGTCTTTTTTTGTTGTTAGATGTAATATCAAAGTAGAAAATGTAGAACTATTTTTATTTTCTTGATATAATTAAAATATATATAATATCAGGGTATAATAGGAGGTGAGTTTCATGGTAATGGGAATGGCTGCTATTGTTTGTAGTTTTGTTTATACTTGTATAATTACTGTTGTTTTCTTTGCTAAGAAAAAAGTAAATAATTTTGAAACAAAAATATATGGAATACTTCTTGTTTTAAGTTTGATTAATATGTTTGTTGAGCTACATTTATGTACTAATGTTTTGATAAATTTAGACATTAATTCACTATATAATCGTTTTTTAAATAGAATTTTTTTATTATCTATGTTTAGTTGGATTACTATTTTTACAGCATATACTTTTCGAATCTCATTTGGGAATAACCAAAAATATCGAAAGATATTTAGTAAAAAAGGATATGGATATTTATTATTTGGTTTTTTTATTTTGGTGTGTATAATTACTGTTCTATTTTTACCATTAAGTCAATATAAAGATGGCACTTTCTCCTATTCTTACGGACCAGCAACAAATGCTCTTATTATTATTTATGTTGTTTATTTTATATCTTGGTTTATATGTCTCGTCTTTAGAACTAATAAAAAGAGTTATAAAAAGTATTCTCCGTTATTTGTTTTTGTATTTCTTTCAGGACTGGCATTAGTATTAAGACAAATTAATCCAGGGATATTATTAAATTCTCTTCCGTTTTCTTTTGCGGTATTACTATTATATTTCACTATTGAAAACCCTGATATAAAATTAATTAATGAACTTAACATTGCTAAAGAGCAAGCAGAAAAATCTAATAATTATAAAACAGATTTTTTATCTAGTATGTCGCATGAAATTAGAACTCCTCTTAATGCAATTGTCGGATTTTCTCAAGTCTTAGCAAATGATGATAATTTATCTGAGGAAGCAAAAAGTGAAGTTGAAGATATTGTAACTGCATCTGAGACATTATTAAACATTGTTAATGGCATTTTAGATATTTCTAAAATTGAAGCTAATAAAATAGAAATAATTAATAGTGAATATAGTACTAAAAAAATGTTGGATGAACTAGTTGCTTTAACTAAAGCAAGAATGGGTAGTAAACCCTTGGAGTTTAAAACGAATTTTGATCCTTCACTTCCAAATTATTTATATGGGGATGTTTCTCGCCTAAAACAAGTAATCTTAAATCTACTGACAAATTCAGTTAAATATACTAAAGAAGGATTTGTAGATTTTAAAATAGATGTTATTTTAAAAGATAATATTTGTAAGATGATAATTTCTGTAGAAGATTCGGGAGTCGGAATTAAACCAGAGGATATAAACAAATTATTTAAAAAATTTGAAAGAATCAACGAAGGAAATACTTCAATTGAAGGAACAGGTTTAGGCCTTGCAATTACTAAAAAATTAGTGGAACTGATGGGTGGACAAATAGTTGTGCAAAGTGTCTACGGAAGCGGATCTAAATTCACTGTAGGAATAACCCAAAAAGTCGTTGATAAAGAATATGAAGAACCAGAAAATGTAGATAAAACACGCATTATTAAAGCTATAGACTTTTCAAGTAAAAAAGTCCTAATAGTTGATGATAATAAACTCAATTTAAAAGTTGCTGCAAAATTAATTTCTTTGTATGGAATTAATGTTGAGACTGTAGAAAGTGGCTTTGAGTTTATTAAAAAATATGAAGATGGAAATAAATATGATTTAGTACTTCTAGATGATATGATGCCTGAAATGAGTGGGATAGAGACCTTAAAGAAATTAAAGGAGAGACCTAACTACTCTTTACCGACAGTAGCTTTGACTGCTAATGCTATTGAAGGAATGCGGGATAAATATTTAAAAGAAGGTTTTGATGATTATTTAGCAAAACCTATTGCTAAAAATGAGTTAAATAAAATCATTTTAAAATATTTATATAAAAATCAAAAATAAAGGTGTGTGGTTTGAATGAAAGACAAAAATATTTTAATTAAAAATGGAGTAGATGTTGAAAAAAGTTTAGAATTATTTGGTGATATGAACATGTATAATGAATCACTGGGAGATTTTATGGCCGAAATCAATAATAAACTTTATAAGATAGGACATTTTAAAGATTCGGCAGATATGCCTAATTATGCAATATTAGTGCATTCCTTAAAAAGTGATGCTAGATATTTTGGTTTTACCAAATTAGCAGAAATGGCTTATGAACACGAACTTCAGAGTAAGGAGAAAAATGTTATTTTTGTTAATCAAAATTATGAACCATTAATAAACGAAGCTAATAGAATTATTAAATTAGTAAAGGATTATTTATCTGGTGTTAATACTAATTTGCCAGAAGCAGAGACAAAGGTGGCAGAACCATCTCCAATTGTTTCAATTGATTGCAATAAAAAGACAATTTTAGTTGCGGATGATTCAGACATTATTAGAAACTACCTTAATCGGATATTTACAAACGAGTATAATGTTCTTCTCGCAAGTAATGGAAGTGAAGCTATAAATCTTATTAGTCAAAACAATAATTATCATATTGTGGCTTTCCTTTTAGATTTAAACATGCCTGAATCAGATGGCTTTGAAGTTTTAAAATATATGCAAAATAAAAATTTATTTGACACTATACCTGTATCAATAGTTACAGGCAATGATTCTAGAGAAATAAATCTAAATGCCTTTGAATATCCGATTGTTGATATCTTAAAGAAACCTTTTAGCGAAGAGGCTGTTAAAAATATAGTAGGAAGAACTATTAATTCAAAAACAAGATACTAAAAACTCTAAAATTAAGATATGGAGATTTTATTGAAATATTTCTAAAAAAAAATATAATATTTTTATAAGATGAGGAGCTAAATTATGAAGTCTAAAACTAAAAAAATAACAGGAATAATAAGTGCAGTAGTAATATTACTCCTAATAACAATAG
>CAZFQF010000062.1:0-5300 GCA_964520725.1 uncultured Muribaculaceae bacterium
TTAATTTCTTGGACGCTTTGGTGGTCTACAACCATTATGTGGTATAGCAGTTTCATCTGTTATGGCAGTAACTTCAAGTCCTGCTGCTTGTAATGAACGAATAGCGTTTTCACGACCATTACCAAGTCCTCTAACAAATACTTCTACTTTTTTTACTCCTGATTCCATTGCACTAGTTGCAGCTGATTCAGCAGCTAAGCCAGCAGCAAATGGAGTCTTCTTTTTGGATCCTTTATATCCAATTGTTCCAGATGAAGCCCAACTTATTACATTACCATGAACATCAGTTATCGAAATAACTGTATTGTTATAAGTCGAATGAATATGTGCTTGACCTTCAGGAATATTCTTTTTAACTTTTCTTTTTCTTCTATTATAAGCCATAATTTACCTCCTATTTACCTACTTTTTTCTTATTAGCAACAACTTTACCCTTACCCTTACGAGTACGAGCATTTCTGCTTGTTCTTTGACCATGAACTGGAAGACCTTTTTTATGTCTAGTTCCTTGGTATGAGTTGATTTCCATTTTATTTTTGATACTCAATTGAACTTCACGTCTTAAATCACCTTCAGTTAAATGATTATCTACTTCTTTACGAAGTGCATTTTCTTCATCTGATGTTAAATCTTTGATTTTTTTATCTGGACTTACTTTAGCAGCAGCACAAATTTTCTCTGAGATACTTCTACCAATTCCATAAATATATGTAAGTCCAATAACTGTTCTTTTTTCTTTTGGTAATTCAATATTTTTTATACGAGCCATATTTTCTTTCTCCTAACCTTGTCTTTGTTTATGCTTAGGGTTATCACAAATAACCATAATTTTTCCTTTTCTTCTAATTATTCTGCATTTAGCACACATTTTCTTAACTGACGGTCTAACTTTCATAATTATCCTCCTAAAACTATTTTAATCTATATATTATTCGCCCACGTGTTAAATCATATGGTGAAAATTCTATAGTAACTTTATCGCCTGGTAGGATACGAATCATATTCATTCGCATTTTACCAGAAACGTAGGCTATTACCATAACGCCATTTTCTAATTCTACTTTGTAGTCTTCTTTGAAAACTTCTAAAACTTTTCCTTCTAATGTAAAAGTTTCTTCTTTAGCCACTTTTTCACTCTCCTGTTAAAATTTCATATCCGCTTTTTGTGACAACAACTGTATGTTCAAAGTGAGCACTTGGTTTACCATCGCGCGTTACTATTGTCCAGTCATCATCTAAAATGCAAACATGTCTAGTTCCAGCATTAATCATCGGTTCGATTGCTAAAACCATTCCCTCTTGTAAAACAATTCCGGTGTTATATTTACCATAGTTTGGAACATCTGGATTTTCATGTAAAGATTCTCCAACTCCGTGGCCTACCAATTCTCTAATAACACCATAATTATGCTTTTTAGCATAACTGCTAATGCTTGCCCCAATATTATTTAAACGAGCACCAGCTTTGATTTCCTCAAGACCAATATATAACATCTTTTCTGTATGATATATTAATCTTTCTTTTTCATAAGACACTTTCCCAACTGGGTAAGTTCTTGCCGCATCTGAATGATATCCATTTTTGATAACTCCAATATCTATTGAAATAATATCTCCTTCTTCTAAAATGCGATTCCCTGGTATTCCATGAACTACTTCATCATTAATACTAATACAAATACTTGCGGGATATCCTTCGTAATTTAGAAAACTTGGTATTCCCCCATGGGATTTAATAAATTCATCGGCCTTGTAATTTATTTCTCCGGTAGTAATACCTGGTGCTATTAACTTCTTAACAAACTCATGCGTTAAGAAGTTAATATGTCCAGCTTCTTTGATTTTTCGAATTTCTTCTTTATTTCTAATAGATATCATTAAATCACTTTCTCTATTTCTACAAAAGTCTCATCAGGATTTGATAATTTATCAATTTGAATTAAAATTCCTTTTTCCTGATAATACTCTAATAATGGACTTACATTCTTTATATAATTTTTATATCTCTCTTTAAAAGATTCCTCATTATCATCACTTCTTGTAAGTAACTCCTCTAAACAATTATCACATTTGCCTTCTACTTTAGGCTTTGTTTCTACCATATATTTATGATATGACATATCACACTTTGGACAATATAATCTTCCCAAAGCTCTTTTAAGAGCTAAATCTTCAGGAATGTTCAAATATACAACAAGATTTAAACTAATTCCTAATTTACTAAGTAATTTTTCTAAATCTTTTGCTTGATCAATATTTCTTGGATACCCATCAATAATGAATGGCTCCATAATATTGCTTAAACATTTTTCTAGTAATTTATAAACTATTTCATCCGAAACTAAATTACCAGCAGAAATGATTTCATTTATTTGGTTAGCATACTTTCCTTCTTTTTCGGTTTCTTCTCTTAAAAGATTTCCTGTAGAAATATGTTGATAATTATATTTGTTAACTAGTAAAGTACTTTGTGTACCTTTCCCAGCTGCTGGTGGAGCTATAAAAATCATATTTTTCATTTTCTTTTTAATCTTCCTTTTCTTCTACTACCATAGCTTCTAGATACAATGCTACTTTCAAGTTGTTTGTATGACTCTAAAGCAACACCTACAACAATCAGTAATCCAGTTCCTCCTAAAGATACTGAAGTTGAAAGATTCGTAAATTTAGAAAATAAAATTGGAATTGCTGCTATAATCATTAAAAATAAGGTTCCTACTACTGTTAATCTTGTAATTACATACTTTAAGTATTCACTAGTTTTATCACCAGGAGTTATTCCCGGAATATAACTACGACTCTTATCTAAGTTTTCGGCCATATCATTAGGATTTAATTGAAGTAATGTATAAAAATATCCGAATGCAAATATTAAAACCATATATAAGATAAATCCAGTATAACTTGTATAAGCAATATAATTATCGATAAAATCTGTAAATGCTTGTTTGTTAACTACTTGACTTATTAATGATGGAATCCCAATTAATGCTGAGGCAAAAATTACAGGTACTACTCCAGCAGAGTTTAACTTAATTGGAATATAAGATTTTTCTCCTCCATAAGCACTAGAAGTTCGATTCGAATATTGAATCGGTACTTTTCGGTCTGCAGTTTGAGTATAAATAACTCCCACAATAATTAGTAAATAAACAAGCACATACATTATAAATAAGAATAACCCAGTCCAAGGACTAAATGTTGTTCCTAAAACTAATTCATTATAGGCTGTAATAAACGTATGAGGTAAAGTATTAACAATTCCCGCCATAATAATTAATGACATTCCATTACCAATACCTTTTCTCGTAATTTCATCACCTAGCCACAGTAAGAACGCAGTTCCTGCTGTTAGAATTAAGGTTGTTTTAACTATTCCTAAAGTACCTGCATCTGCTAAAAACGCATATGAGAATACATAACCTTGGACTAAAGCAAAGAAAATACCTAAATATCGATTTATTCGATTAATTTTTTGTTTTCCTGTTGCCCCTTGTTCTTTTAACTCTTTAAAATAAGGAATAATATCCATTTCAAATAATTGCGTAATAATGGTTGCCGTAATATATGGCATTACCCCTAAAGCAAAAATTGAAAACGATTTTAAGCTTCCACCACTCATTAGATTAAGCAGTTCTAAAAATCCTAAATTTTTAGTAATAGTTTTCGCACCAGGAACAATAATGTTTGTTCCTAGGGCAAATATTGCTAAGCAAGCTAAGGTAAAGAGTATTCGGTTGCGTAAATCTTTATTAGTGGGACTAAATAATCCTTTTAGATTTGCAAACATCTTAAATCACCTCAGCAGTTCCGCCAGCACTTTCAATTTTAGTTACAGCTGCTGATGAAAATCTATGAGCTCTAACTGTAATTTTTTTTGTTAATTCGCCAGATCCAAGAACTTTGATTCCAGCTAATTCTTTCTTAATAATTCCTGTTTCTTTTAAAATTTCGGGAGTAATAACTTCTCCATCATTAAATCTATTTAAGTCACTTAAGTTTACTACTGCATATTCAGTTTTGAAACGAGCATTATTAAATCCTCTTTTTGGTAATCTTCTATAAAGGGTACTTTGTCCACCTTGGAACCAAGGGGCAATACTTGCTCCACTTCTAGATTTTTGACCATTTTCTCCACGTCCTGAAGTTTTTCCTAAACCTGACCCAGGTCCACGACCTACTCTTTTAACGCTTTTTGTTTCTGGAGATTTAGTTAATTCATGTAGTTTCATCTTACAACTCCTCTTTCTTCTTTCCACGTAATTCAGCAATATGCTCAGCTGTACGCATCATTTTTAAAGCTTCAAGAGTTGCTTTAGCAACATTTACTTGAGTATTTGAGCCTAGCGATTTAGATACTATATCTTTAATTCCGGCTAATTCAACTACACTACGAACTGCACCACCAGCAATAACTCCGGTACCTTCTTTAGCTGGTTTAATTAAAACCTTTGCTCTACCCATTGTTCCAATTGTTTCATGAGGAATTGTTCTTCCGTCAACTAAAGATATTTTAACTAAATTTTTATTAGCTGCTTGAATACCTTTTTTAATTGCTTCTGGTACTTCGTTAGATTTACCAGTTCCAATTCCAACTAAACCTTTTCCGTCTCCTACTACCATTGTAGCTGAGAATCTAAATGTACGTCCACCTTTAGTAACTTTAGTAACACGAGTAATGGCAATTACTTTTTCTTCTAAAAGTTTCTTTTTAGGTTCAAAACTTTTTCTAGTATTTGTTTTACCATCTTTTCTAAATGGTTTTCTAGTTTCTTTATTGTCCATAATTTCCTCCTACTAAAATTCTAAGCCAGCTTTACGTGCTGCCTCTGCTAAAGCTGCAACACGTCCATGATAAAGGTATCCGCCTCTATCAAATACTATCTTTTTTATTTTTATTTTAGTGGCTTTCTTAGCGATATCTGTACCAACTAATGCAGCACCTTCACTATTTCCACCATTTTTAATTTTTAATTCTACACTTGAAGAACTTGCTAAAGTAGTTCCAGTTGTATCATCGATGATCTGAGCAAAAATTTCTTTATTTGATCTAAATACATTTAATCTAGGCATTTCTGGGGTTCCAGAAATATTCTTACGAACGCGCGCATGTCTTTTTAAACGCATATCATTTTTTGAATCTTTTTTTATCATAATCTTCTTTCCCTCCTACTTAGCTGCTTTCTTACCTTCTTTACGTCTTACAAATTCGCCTTTATAACGAATACCTTTACCTTTATAAGGTTCAGGCTCTCTTATTTTACGAATATTAGCCGCAAATTCAGTTACTTTTTGTTTAT
>CAZFQF010000062.1:5310-6285 GCA_964520725.1 uncultured Muribaculaceae bacterium
TCCAGAAATTATAATCTCTGTATTAGATGGATTTTCAACTTTTAAATCAGCTGGAGCATTAACAATTACCGGATTAGAATATCCCGCATTTACAGTTATTTTTTGTCCAGATACATTAAATCTGTACCCAACCCCAACTGTTTCTAAAGCTTTAGTATAACCTTCACTTACTCCAATTAACATATTTTTAATTAGAGCATTTGTAGTTCCGTGAATACTTTTTGCAAATTTTGTTTCATTTGCTCTTTTACAAGTGATTTGATTTTCATTTATTTCAATGGTAATTAAATCACTAAATTTATTTTGTAATTCTCCCTTAGGACCTTTAACTACTACATGATTATTATCATTAGTAACACTTACTCCTGCCGGAATAGTTAAAACTTGATTACCTATTCTACTCATAACTTATATTTTCCTTACCAAATATAGGCAAGTACTTCTCCTCCTAGGCCTAATTCTCTAGCCTTTTTGTCAGTCATGATTCCTTTAGAAGTAGAGATGATTGCAATTCCTAAACCATTAAGTACTCTAGGAAGTTCATCACGCTTAACGTATACTCTAAGTCCTGGTTTACTGATTCTCTTTAAACCAATAATAACTCTCTCTTTTTTATTTTCTCCATACTTTAATTCAAGATTAAGCTTTTCATCTTCTTTATTTTCAGAATAATCATTGATATATCCTTCTTCTTTAAGAATAGATGCGATTTCTCTTGTTAATTTTGTATTAAGTACAGAAACATTATTATATTTCATTTGATTTGCATTACGAATTCTCGTAAGCATATCAGCAATAGTATCATTTACCATAATTACGCTTCCTTCCTACCAACTTGATTTCTTTACGCCTGGTATTTTACCTTCATTTGCTAATTCTCTAAAGCAAATACGGCATAATCCAAATTTACGTAAAACTCCGTGAGGTCTTCCACATCTACTGCAACGAGTATAAGCTCTAACCTTAAATTTAGGA
>CAZFQF010000062.1:6295-6616 GCA_964520725.1 uncultured Muribaculaceae bacterium
GCAACAATTTTTAACATGGATATTATAAAAGAAACAACAGCAATTAAACAAAATGTTGGATATCTTCCAGGAGAAGTTCACTATTATGGTAAAATGACAGTTCTTGAATTTTTAACTTTTAAACTAGTCTTTGCCATACCTTCGCCTACTTTCTAAATGGAAGTCCAAAGCCTTTTAATAATTCTAGGGCTTCTTCATTTGTTTTTGCCGTTGTAACAAAAACAATATCCATACCTCTTAATTTATCTACATCATCAAAATTTATTTCTGGGAAAATTAATTGATCTTTAATACCTAAAGTATAATTTCCTTTTCCGTCAA
>CAZFQF010000063.1:0-1100 GCA_964520725.1 uncultured Muribaculaceae bacterium
ATATAATAATAATAAAACCAGTCTGTGTAAAATAATACCAATAGTAGAAATGAATAAAAGTAATCTTAAATGATTACTTTTTTATATGTCTAATAAAAAAAGAGCATAGATTATAATACCTTTAAAGTAGATATTAAATAAAAAACCAAAATGGTATAATAAACTTAATAATACTGAAGAGGTATTTTCTTATGAAAAAAACGAAAAATGGACACTAAAAGAAAAAAAATTGAAAAAGGAATAATTAATGGAAGTTCTACAGTCAAGTCGCGAAAAAACATAATATTAAAATCAAAAGGCATGATTGTTAATTGGAAAAAAGAATTATTTAAATATTCCTCTTAGCGGTACACAAGGAAGGAAAAAAATTAATAAGATTTAGAGTATGAAATATTAAAAAAGTATTTCGCTCTTCTGAAGAAAATTCGTAGAGAATCACAAGAATAGAACGTTACCAAATAATTAATAGATTAAGAATAAAATATCCTGTAACGAATGTTTATAAAACATTAGATATAAATTACAAAAGTTATAATAAATGGATTAATAAAGGAAAATCATTAATGAATAATTATGAGGATAAAATTGCTAATATTATTTCAGAAGAGCATAAGAATACAAAGGAAGTATACGGTACATTAAGATTGAACTCGGCGTATTTAAAAATGTTTAGGATACGAACTACCAATTCATTACAAGTAAATTATTTTTTATTTAATATTCACTTGACAGGTAATTAAGTATCAAAAGTTTCTTTTTTTATTAATGGTCTCAGCTACTTGAATAAAAAAAGATATTTGTTTATAATATTTAAAGGAAAGCAAGTGATTATATACAATGAAAAATATTGTGGTCTTTGGTGGTGGAACAGGAATGAGCCAGATTTTAAAAGGATTAAAGCTATTTCCTCTTGATATAACAGCTGTTGTTTGTGTTTCTGATAATGGGAGAAGTACAGGGGTTCTTAGAGAATTATATGATATTCCAGCGGTTGGAGATATCTCTAAAGTCTTACTTAATATGAGTAATTTAGATAATGATATCAAAAATCTTCTTAATTACCGAATTAAAGGAAGCAATAACTGTAATGATTTTAATCA
>CAZFQF010000063.1:1110-6554 GCA_964520725.1 uncultured Muribaculaceae bacterium
AGCTTTAATTGATATTCACGGAAATCTAAGTGATGCAGTTAAAGAATTTTGTAAAATATTTAATATTGATGGGCGAGTAATTCCTCTTACTGAAGATAATGTTAATTTAATTGCTAAAACTACGAGCGGAGAAATAATAGTTGGTGAAGAGGATATAACAGAGGCAAAAAAACATATTGCTTCGATTTGGTATGATAAAGATTTCGAAGTCAATCCAGCAGTAATAGAATCAATAAATCAAGCCGATTGTATAATTATTTCTGCGGGGAGTCTATATACGAGTATCCTGCCTCATTTTATGGTTCCTGAAATAGTTAAAACAATAAAAAAAAGTAAAGCTAAAAAACTTTATATTTCCAATTTAATTACTCAGCCAGGAGAAACTTTAAATTTTACTGTTAGCAATCATTTAAAAATTTTAGAAAGCTATCTTGGAGAAGGAATAATTGATACGGTGATAGCTAATAAAGCTAAAATATCTAAAAAGCTTAGTAATAAATATCAAACGAGAGAACAAAAATATCCAGTTATTTATGATGAGGAAAAAATTCATGAAATGGGAATTAAGACAATCGCTGATAAGTTATATACAATTGAGGATAATATTATTAGACATGATTATTTAAAGTGTGGTTATTTAGTCTATTCGTATTTAATGGGAGATAAATAATGACTTTTACAACGATGATTAAAGATGAAATTACTAAAGAATTAGATAATAGACTTGAGGATCTTATTTCTTTAAATGCTTATATAAAATATAATAGTATTATAACTTCTGATAAAATCTCAGTATATGTCGAAAATGCATCGGTTGCAAGATGGATCTTTAAATTACTTAAGAGTAATTATAATATTAATATTAATTTGACAATGAGAACAATTAAAAGATTTAAGGTCAAAAATCTATATATTTTAGAAATTAAAGAAAAAGTAGAAGTTATTGTTTCGGATATTAATAATTTAATGGAAAATATTATCGATGGTAGTGACGAGGAAAAAATTGCTTTTTTAAAAGGAGTCTTTTTATCATCAGGAAGTATTAATGATCCAAAAAAGAATCAATATCATTTAGAACTTTTAGTAAAAGAAGAAGAGAGTGCTAATTTAATTAATAATATTTTAATTAGTTTAAATTTTAAAAGTAAAATTTTAAAAAGAGAAAGAGAATATATGGTTTATATTAAAGTCAGTGAAAATATAAGTGACTTTATTAAGTATTTAGGAGCTACTTCAGCTTTATTTTATTTTGAAGATATCAGAATATATAAAGATCATAAAAACATGGTAAATAGGCTTAATAATTGCGAACAAGCTAATATTGAGAAGTCAATGAAGTCTAGCAAAACATTTTTAGATAATATTTCTTATTTAGAAGTTAATAATTTATTAAATTTATTAGATGCGAAAACTAATGAAATAATTAAATATAAAAAATTCTATCCTGAGACATCATTAACTGAACTTGCTCAAATTATTAGTTTAGAGACTAATAAATCAATTAGTAAATCAGGAATAAATCATCATTTTCGTAAAGTTAATGAACTTGTTGATCGGCATAAGAATAATAAATAAGTTAAATAATATTATCAATAAGCCCATATTTAATAGCAGCTTCAGCATCCATATAATAATCCCTTTCGGTATCTTTATTAATTTTATTTTCAGTTTTATTACATAAAGAAGCTAAGATTTTATTTAGTTTCTTTTTTATTTCTAAGATTCTTTCAGCTTGAATTTTAATATCAGTGGCTTGACCTTGTGTTCCACCTAAAACTTGATGAATCATAATTTCACTGTTCGCTAAAGATAATCTTTTTCCTTTAGCTCCAGCAGCTAAAATAACAGCTGCCATTGATGCACACAAACCAGTTGCAACTGTGGCAACATCACTTTTAATATAATTCATCGTATCATAAATAGATAGTCCAGCGGTAACACTTCCGCCTGGACTATTAATATATAAATAAATATCATCATTAGAAATAGAATCAAGATATAAGAGTTCACTAATTACTAATCCAGCTACATTATCATCAATTTCACCACTAAGGAATATGATTCTATTAGTTAATAATTTTGAATAAATATCATATATTTTTTCACCGTTATAATTTTTTTCTACAATGTTTGGAATTATCAAATTAATCACCTAATAATATCATAAATAAAAATCGTGAAAAATATACGCAAAAAGGTGTGACAAAATTTTTTTTTCTGATATAATATATACAGAATAGTAAAAAGGTGTTGGTCTAAAATGTTATTAGATAGATATAATGTTAAAGTGTACCAATCAGGTTTAAAATTCGTTTTATTTATCGCGGCCAAAAACATCTTTAAATGTGAGGTCACATTCCCTCACTCACTAGATAAGGGACTTTATACTAGATTAATAACTCCACGAACTATAAATGCTGATGATATTGAAACTTTAAAATTAGAAATGCAGCGAATAATTGACTTAGATGTAAAAATCACTAAAAAAGTTGTAACTAAAAATGATGCTTATACTTATTATTCAAATTTAAGAAATGTTGAAAAAGCAGGAAATATTAATAATCAAAATAATAAGACCGTTACTTTGTTTGAATTAATGGGAACATATAATTATTTTATGGGGGATATGCCAGAATCTACAGGAGTCTTAAAGAAATTTAATTTAACCTTTTTAGGAAATAATGATTTAATTTTAAGTTTTCCAATGGATAGTAATGGAATTATTCCTGAATATATTCATCAAGAAAAAATATTTGATAGCTTTAAAGAATATGATAAATGGATTAAAACTCTTGGAGTTGAATATGTTAATGATTTGAATCAAATTATTGCTAATAATAAGATTAAAGACTTTATTAAAAAAAATGATATTATGATGGATAATCAAACTTATAATATTGCTCTAAAAGTTAAAGAATCTCATAAAAAGATCATTCTTTTGGGTGGTCCTTCTTCTAGTGGAAAAACAACTAGTACAAGAAAATTAGCTTTATATTTGTCGACGTTAGGTCTAAATCCGATTTATTTAGGATTAGATGATTATTTTAAAGAAGAAAAAGAGAAACCGTTAGATGAAAAGGGTGAGGTAGATTACGAGAGTATCAATGCCATTGATTTAGAGTTATTTAATAAGCAATTAACCGAGTTAATTAACGGGAAAGAAGTAACAGTTCCAACTTATAATTTTGTTAAAGGTGAAAAAGAATTTAAGCGCGTAATAAAATTAGGCGAGAATGACATAATACTAATAGAGGGACTACACTGTTTAAATGAAGAATTAACTAAACAAATTACAAGAGATAATAAATTTAAAATTTACTTAAGTCCTTTTACTCCACTTAATATTGACAGACATAATCATTTATCAACAATTGATATTAGACTTTTAAGAAGGTTTATTCGTGATAGCTGGGCAAGAAATTATTCGCCCGAACAGACTTTAAGGATTTGGGAAAAAGTTAGAGCTGGGGAAACTAAATATATTTTTCCATTTATTAGTGAAGCAGATGTTGTTTTAAATACAGCTTATATTTATGAAGTAGGAGTTTTAAGAGTTTATGGAGAGCCTTTACTTTATGGAGTTCCAGTTGATTCTAAATATTATAATGAAGCTCGAAGACTCATAGATTTTTTACAAATGTTTTTTCCAATTCCTAGTGAATTTGTCAGTAGTGATAATTTATTGAGAGAGTTTATTGGTGATAGTTATTTTGAAGAAAGGTGATACGAATGAAAAAGATTGCAATTAATGGTTTTGGAAGAATAGGAAGAATAGCTTTTAGACAGTTAATGGGTTCAGATGAATATAAGATTGTAGCAATTAATTCTCTTAGTGATCCTGAGGAATTAGCATATTTATTAAAATACGATACAACTCACCGCACTTGGTTTGAAGATATGATTAGTTACTGTGATGAGGGAATTATCTTTGGAAATGAAATTATTAAAACTTATAAACTATCAGATTCAAAAGATTATCCTTGGCTAGAATTAGAAGTTGATTGTGTCTTAGAATGTACGGGAGCATTTACAAAGTACGAAAAAGCTATTGAACATATTAATGCTGGAGCTAAACATGTAATTTTATCTGCACCAGGCACAGGTGAGATGAAAACAATTGTTTATGGCGTTAATGATAAAATATTAGATGGTAGTGAGAAAGTAGTTAGTAGTGCATCTTGTACAACTAATGCTCTAGCTCCTGTTTTAAAAGTTATAAATGATAATCTAGGGATAGAGCAAGGTTTTATGACGACAATTCATGCCTATACTAACGATCAAGCAACGCTTGATGGAGAACATAAAAAAGGGATTAATTCAAGAAGAGGAAGAACAAGTGCTGCTAATATTGTTCCTGCCTCAACAGGAGCTGCCTCAGCAATCGGTGAAGTTATTCCCCAGCTAAAAGGAAAACTTAAGGGAATGGCTTTTAGAGTTCCAGTTATTAATGGTTCTTGTATTGATTTAACTTTACTAGTTTCTAAAGAAACTAGTATTGAAGAAATTAATTCAATTATTCAAAATAACACTAATGAAGTTTTAAAGTTTACAATGGATCCAATTGTTTCTAGTGATATTATTGGTTCAAGTGCAGGAAGTCTAGTTGATGGGCAGCTAACTGATGTTCTTGATGATAATAAGAAGTTAATTAAAATAATTGCTTGGTATGATAATGAATATGGTTATACCGTGCAAATGCTAAGAACAATGGATGTTTTACTTGGTTATATTAAAGACTAATAAGATTAAGATCATAGGTCTTTTTTTTTAGAAATTTTTTTAATTTTTAATAATTCCACAATATTAACCTTAACCATAAAAACTACCTGTATTTAACAAAAATGTAACCAATTGACAAATTACAAATAAGATATCTAATTTATCCGTATATTTGAGTTATAACTAATATTTAGAAATAAAAATTAATTATACCAAATATTTATTACGAATAAAGTCGAAAGAAATTATATTTTAATTTAAACTTTCATTGAAAATATCAAAATCAGATGTTATAATTAAATTATAAAGATAGGAGTCTAATTATGAAAACAAAAAAAATAACAGGAATAATAATCATCGTAGTCTTAGTACTATTAATAACAATAGGAGCCTCATATGCATACTTCAGTGCGGCATTAACAGGAGGAGAAACAGCGGAGACAATAACCGCAACTGGTGGAAAGATGGAAATAACCTATGCAGGAGGAAATGAAATAATAGTAAATGATATATTTCCTCGAAGCGAGGCAGTAACTACAAAAACATTTACAATAACTGGAGAAAATACAACAGATTTACAGATGGGATATAGTGCTAGAATAATAGTAGATGAAAATACATTTTCATATGGAGCAATCAAATATAAACTAACAAGTACAAATACAGGATTAAATGGAGAGGTGATTCCAAGTATTACCGAGATGCAAGAAGTAGCAACAACTGGA
>CAZFQF010000064.1:0-6484 GCA_964520725.1 uncultured Muribaculaceae bacterium
GATTTAAAATTAATTACTTGTCATATTGGAAACGGTGGAAGTATCTCGGCTATTAAAAACGGTAAATGTATTGATACAACGATGGGTTTAACCCCAAATGCGGGATTAATGATGGGAAGTCGATCTGGCGATATTGATGTAACAATTTTAACTTACATGATGAAACAAACAGGAATAACTTCTGAAATGATTGATACTATTTTAAATAAAGAAAGTGGATTATTAGGAGTTAGTGGAGTATCATCAGATATGCGTGATATTGAAAAAGGAATTGCTGAAGGTGATGAAAGATGTATTTTAGCTTTTAATATGTACATCAATAGAATAGTAGATTATATTGCTAAATATTACGTGAAATTAGAAGGTTGTGATGCTATTATCTTTACAGCTGGAATTGGTGAAAAAGGTATAGATTCTAGATTAAAAGTTTTAGAAAAATTAAAAGTTCTAGGTGTTAAAGTAGATGTTGAAAAAAATAATGTAAAATCAGAAGAAAGATTAATAACTTTAGAAGGCTCAAAAATCCCTGCATATATAATTCCGACTAATGAAGAATTAATGATTGCAGCAGATACTTATACATTAATAAAATAGTTAGGAGGTTTTATAAACCTTGCGAAAAGATATATTTAAAAAAATTTATAAAGAAATAAAAGACTATGATACCATTGTGATTGCTAGACATATTGGTCCAGATCCTGATGCTATTGGTTCTCAAATTGCTCTTCGAGATTCGATTAAACTTACTTTTCCTAAAAAGAAAGTTTATGCAGTAGGTAATCCTGTATCAAGATTTAAATTCTTTGGTAGTTTAGATAAAATTGATGAAAGTGCTCTAGAAAAACCTTTATTAATTGTTTTAGATTTGCCTAATATCTCGAGATTAGATGGAGTTAACTTTGAAAAATATCATAGTGTAATCAAAATTGATCATCATCCAATTGAAGATAAGATGGGAGAGATAGAATACACTAATGATGCAGCTAGTTCAACATGTGAATTAATTATCGAATTAATAAATAACACTAATTTAAGAATGAATAAAGAAATAGCTGCTAACTTATTTATTGGAGTTATATCAGACAGTGATCGCTTTT
Source organism: uncultured Muribaculaceae bacterium (assembly GCA_964520725.1). Classification (GTDB taxonomy): domain Bacteria; phylum Bacillota_I; class Bacilli_A; order RF39; family UBA660; genus DUUS01. Next base: position 1,098 of record CAZFQF010000064.1, read on the forward strand.
TAATTCCGACTACTAGTTCTTATACTTTTAAAGAAATAGGAAATTTAGTAGAAAAATACAGATTAGATTTAAAAGAACTTTATAGTTATTTATATGAAAGAGCACTTAGTGAAGTTAGGTTTCAATCTTATATAACTTTAAATATGAGTATTACTGAAAATGGTTTCGGATATATTAAATTAAATAACGATATTATTAAAGAATATGGAGTAGATTCATCTTCTGCATCTAATATGGTAAATAATTTTAATTACATCAAAGAAATATATGCTTGGGCTTTTGTTTCATATGACGAAAGACAAGAAATATATAAAGTAAATATTCGTAGTAGAGGTCCAATAATTAATAAAATCGCGATGAAATATCATGGTGGTGGGCATAAATATGCATCTGGAGCTCGTATTACTAATATTGAAGAAGTTGATTTACTTTTTCAAGAGTTAGATTTGGTATGTAAAGAATATTTAGAAACAATCGATAATTAGATATTTTTAATACAGAAATAAAGATTTATTTCTGTATTTTTTACATCTTAAAACGAATCTGGTAATAAAAATTATTGAAGAGTTTAAAATTCGCGATTTTTCAAACGAAGTGCAACAAAACCTAAAAAAAAGACTTTGTTTCCGTAAAATCTTTTTTTTGGTTATATTTGCTTATTTAGCATAAATTTTATATAATTATATTTAGGTGATTAAGATGAAGAATCTTAAAGTAATATTTATGGGAACGCCTTTATTTAGTGTTCAAGTTTTAGAACAGCTTATTAAATATACCAATGTGGTTTTAGTTGTAACCAGCCCAGATGCCTTTGTGGGTCGAAAAAAAATTTTAACAGCCTGTCCAGTTAAAGAACTAGCAGTTAAAAATAGTATTCCTGTTTTTAGTCCCACTAAAATTAAAAGTGATTATCAAACTATTTTAGATACTAATGCAGATATTATTATTACTTGTGCTTATGGCCAAATTATTCCTAAAATACTTCTGGATTATCCTTCTTTAGGATGTGTTAATGTTCATGCATCATTACTTCCTAAATATCGGGGAGGAGCTCCTATTCATCATGCAATTATCAGTGGCGAGATAGAAACAGGAATTACCATCATGTACATGGATGAAAATATGGACTCGGGAGATATTATTAGCCAAAAAGAGATAAAAATTGAAAAAGATGATAACCTTGAAAGCTTATCTAATAAATTAGCAATATTAGGAAGCGAATCAATTATTGAAGAGTTACCTAATATTATAAATAAAACTAATAACAGAGAAAAGCAAGATATTAACAAAGTTACTTTTGCACCAATTATTAAAAGAGAACATGAAAAAATCAACTTTAATAAAAAGGCTAAAGAGATAGTTAATTTAGTTAGGGCTTTATCTCCATCACCGTTAGCATACTTTATCATTGATAATCAAGAATTTAAAATTGCTGAGTGTGAAGAGACAGAGGCAAGTGGAAAACCCGGAGTAATAGTTAATGTTGATAAAAAAAGCTTTATAATTATGGCTAAAGATAAAGGAATTAAAGTCACAAAAATTAAACCAGTTGGTAAAAATATTATGAATGTTAGTGATTACTTTAATGGATTTAAAAAAGAAAATCTGCTTAACAAGGAGGTAAATAAAGATGAAGAATAAATATTCTAGATTTCGTGAACTGTGGGCAGTACCAAAATATCAGATCTTATTTAAACTTGGAGGATACGCTGTATTTTTTTTAATCTTGATAATTTTATCATTTCTTGGTGATGGAAAAATTACTAGCGAAAACAAAAATAAATCGGAAAAATATTTATCTTATAATCAAATGAAAACGAATTTAATCGAGAAAAATCTTAATATTAAATATAATATAACTTCAACAAATACCTATTATTTCGAAGGAACAATCATTGATAATATTTTTAATGGAACTGTTGAAGACAATGAGGGTATCAAAAAAATTAAAATTGATGAAGAAAATATTTATTTAATATCAAAATCTGAAGAAATAGTTGCTGATAATATTTTAAGTGATATTAATCTGGTTTATTTGTTTCCGAAAAACATCATCAATATTTTAAATGAAAGTAAATCAACTATCAAAGTAACAGAAGATCAGAAAATCTATAATTATCTAATTGATAATCATACATATTCCGTTTATCTAGAAGATAATCAAATAAGTAAAATAGTATTTTTAGATGGTTTAATAACTTATGAATTACAGTACGATATTATAAATTAACTTTACTTTCTTGGAGTAAAGTCTTTTTATTGCACATAAAATATAAAAATGATAAAATAACTATAAGAGGTATAGTATGAAAAATAAAAAAGCTTTAATTATTGTTAATAGTATTACCTTAACAAGAGTATTAGGAACTTTTATTATGCCTTTAGTTTGTCAGTTTCTCTCAACTACTGAACTTACAATATATTTAGCATGTTTACTTTTAACTGATGCTATAGATGGCTTTTTAGCAAGAAAATTTAAAGCATCAACAATTTTCGGAAGTTTATTAGATGCTGCTGCTGATAAATTATTAGGAATTGCCACATTAGCAGTTTTATCCCAATATTATAAAATAATGATTATTCCAATCTTCACCGAAACTCTAATTATGCTTATTAATACTCAGGGAGCATTAAGAGGTTCGACAACCGAAAGTAGTACTTTAGGAAAAATTAAAACATGGGTCTTAGGATTATCAATGGTTTTAGGTTTTTGCACAATTCTAGCTCCTGAAATAATTACTTTGGTAAATCATAAAAAAACTTTAGAAGTTATCAAATATGTTATTTTGCACAAAGAAATAATTATTAACAGTTTAGCTTTCGTTACAGTTGGAGCAGGGATTATTGTTGCCTGCGACTATCACATTCAAGTTCAAAATGAAATTAAAATTGCTGCAAAAGAAGGTTTTGAAATTAAAGAAATTAAATTAAAAAAAGGAAAAGAATTAATCAAAGCATTATTTGATCATGATTATTATCAAAGTACTCGAAAAGAACCTTTAATGATTAAGTTAGGAGAAAAGAAGTAATGAAAAAAATTATTGAAAACAAGTATTTTAAATTAGGTTTTACCATCTTTTGTATAATTGCGGCCTGTATTTTATTTTTCTTTTTGATTTTTAAGATAAATATTGTTGTAGCCTCAATTGCTAATACAGTTAAATTATTTTCCCCATTTATTGTTGGTTTTGTGTTTGCTTATTTATTAAATCCCATTGTTAAATTTTTTGAAAGAAAACTATTAACACCACTTTTTAAAAATAGTAAATTAAAAAACGAATTACAACACAAGCTTATTAAAAACTTAAGTATTGGAATTACTTGCGTAATAGTGATTGTTTCCATGATAATATTTTTTAACTTTATTATTCCGGAATTACTAAATAGTCTAGAAGTCTTAATTACTAATATTCCATTATATTTAGAACAAATTAAAAATTATTTATTAGATGGTCTAAAAAATCATCAAGATTTAGAATCAATGGTTTTAGATAATTATGAAGATATTAATCTTTATTTCACTGAGGCAATTAATCAAAGATTTTTACCACAATTAGAACAGTGGGTTGTTATGTTCTCTAATGGAATCTTTGGGGCTGTAAAAGTCTTATATAATGTATTTTTAGGATTCATTATTTCAATTTATTTCTTAAGTGGAAAAGATACCTTTAAAGCCCAAATCAAAAAAATACTTTATAGTATTTTACCAATTAAGAAAGTTAACAATATTATCGATAATGTTAGACATACTGATCAAATCTTTGGCGGATTTGTCATTGGAAAATTACTTGACTGTTTAACCGTCGGACTTATTACTTTTGTATTTTTAGCTATTCTTGGTTATCCTTATGCTTTATTAATTGGTGTTATGGTAGGAGTAACAAATGTAATTCCATATTTCGGACCTTTCATTGGCGGAATTCCAAGTGTATTATTAATTTTATTACAAGCCCCTGAAAAGTTTTGGATCTTAATAATTTTCTTGATTGCACTTCAACAAATAGATAGTTATTTCATTGATCCGAAATTCTCAGGTAAAAAAACAGGAATTAAAAGTTTCTGGGTCTTATTTGCCATTTTAGTATTTGGAAGTGCTTTTGGAGTAATCGGAATGATTATTGGGGTGCCAATCTTTGCTTTAATTTATGGTTATATAAATAATAAGGTAAATATTAGTTTAGTTAAAAAAGATTTACCAATTGAAACTAATAAATATAAGAATCTAAATCGAATCAATTCTGAAAACAATAAGATAGTTAATAATAAATAAAAATTATTGATTTTTTGGTCTAGCTTTAACAATTCAAAGAGTAGTGGACTTATATGGAGTAAAATGTTATCTAAAGATATAATAGCTGTGATTGAAGATGAATTTATAAGAAATTATATTAGTATAAAATATCTTTTAAAACATAACATATTTATATAAAAAAAGGAACACTTTAACTTGGTTTGTTGAGTGCTGGTTGCACTAGTTCGTGAGAACTGGTGCTATTTCTTTATTATAATGCCCACTAAAATTATAATTTTGATTAGCTTTTTTTAATTGCAGTTATTTTAAAAATAATCTTTATAAAATATTTAAGTTTATTATAATTGAGTTTTTTTCTTGATTTTGATATAATTATTTGGGTGAAATATGAAAAACATTTTTGGATATACGTATCAAAGATTAGAAGATTTTCTATTATCAATAGGGGAAAAAAAGTTTAAAACTAAACAAATATATGAGTGGCTATATCAAAAAAAAGTCTTCGAATTTGATAATATGACAAACTTAAGTAAAGAAACAATTAATAAACTTAAAAGTAATTTAAGTACTTTTTTTATAAAGATAAAAACGATTCAAAAATCAGATTTAACTATTAAATATCTTTTTGAATTAGAAGATAATAATTTAATTGAAACAGTTCTAATGAAACATGACTATGGAAATAGTGTTTGTGTTTCATCCCAAGTCGGCTGTAGTATGGGGTGCACTTTCTGTGAAAGCGGACGTTTAGCAAAAGTAAGAAACTTAGAAAGTTATGAAATGGTTCAGCAAATTCTTTTAATTGAAGAAGACACTAAAGAAAGAATAGATAGTGTAGTTATCATGGGAATTGGCGAACCTTTTGATAACTATGATAATACAATGGACTTTATTAAAATTATTAATGGTTCTCATGGTCTTGCAATTGGAGCAAGACATATTACTGTTTCTACATGTGGGATAATTCCCGGAATTGATGCCTTTGCTAAAGAAGACATGCAAGTAAATTTAGCAATTAGTTTGCATGCCCCAAATGATGAACTACGAACTAAGATAATGAAGATAAATAAGGTTTACACTACCAACAGACTAATTAAGGCAATAAAAGATTATATTCAAAAAACTAATAGACGAG
>CAZFQF010000065.1:0-6302 GCA_964520725.1 uncultured Muribaculaceae bacterium
ATTTCTAGACTAATTTTTAAAAATGCGATAATATTGCTATAGTTGGTAGGATAGAAAAAAGCTGTAATAAGACAAATTAGTTTGCACTATCATAAACACCTAAAATAGGGCGGTTATAGAATGTTATATACTGGAGGCGGCAAAATGATTTTAGAAAATTTAACCTTATCTTTTGGTATTCAAAATATCTTTAGAAATATTAATTTATCTATACCTAAAAACGAAAAGTTAGGTATTGTTGGTGTGAACGGTGCTGGAAAAACCACTTTATTTAAAATAATAACCGGAGAACTTTGGCCAGATGAGGGTCGGATTGTTTTAGAAAAAAAAACTCGTATAGGTCTTTTACCCCAAGTTATTGATGAAGATATATTAAATAGTGAAATTCTTACTATGGATTATTTGTTAAGTGGTAGACCAATTAGTAAATTAAAAACTGAATTAAATGCGGCTTATAATGATGTTTCAAATGAAACGAACGAAAGTAAGCAAAAGGAAATATTAAATAAAATAGCTTATTTACAACAAATGTTAGAATATTATGATGTATATAATGCAGAAAATATAATGTTAAAAATTATTTCTGGAATGGGAGTAGATGAAAATTTACTTTTACAATCTTTAAATACATTGTCTGGAGGGCAAAAATCTAAAATAGCTTTTGCAAGACTTCTTTATTCAAAACCAGAAGTAATATTATTAGATGAGCCAACAAATCATTTAGATAAAACCAGTAAAGATTATGTAATTAACTTTTTAAGAAATTATAAAGGTAGTGTGTTTATAATTTCACATGATACTGAATTTTTGGATTTAGTAACAAGTAAAACTTTGTACTTAGACAAAAGAACAAAGACAATGCAGCTTTATAATGGTAATTATTCTACTTTTAAAAAGTTTCGTGCTGAACATGATAAAGCTATTGAAAGACAAGCTGAAAATCAAGAAAAAGAAATTGAAAGATTACAGGCAATAGTCGATAAATATGCAACATCTTCTGGGGCTAGAAAAAGAATGGCTCAAGATCGTGAAAAAAAGCTTGCAAAATTATTAGAAAATAAAATTGAAGTAGCACCTACTTCTAAAAAAGTTAATATCGAAATTGATATAAATAGAGAAAGTGGTACTTTACCATTAAAAGTAACTAATTTATCGTTTAAATATGATAAGTCTTCGCCAAAAAATATAGTAGATAATTTAACTTTTAATTTAAGTAAAGGAGAAAAGTTTTTAATAGTTGGAGAAAACGGAATTGGTAAATCAACATTATTAAAATTGATAATCGGACAATTACAGCAAGATAGAGGAATTATTGAGATAGGAACCAAAACTGATATTGGCTACTATGCTCAAGAACATGAATTATTAGATAATAATTCCACAATTTTAGAAAACTTTAGAAACATTCCAATGCCAACTAAAAAGCTAAGAGCAATTTTAGGAAGATTTTTATTCTTTGAAGATGATGTTTTTAAAAATGTTAGTGTTCTTTCTCCTGGGGAAAGAAGTCGAGTTGCTTTAGCAAAATTAGCTTTAACTGGTGCTAATATGTTGATATTAGATGAGCCAACAAATCATTTAGATCCAGAAACACAATCAATAATAGCTGAAACTTTCAGAGAATACAGCGGAACTATATTAATTGTTTCTCATAATCCTGAATTTGTAGATAATTTAGGAGTTGAAAGAGTTTTAATGCTACCTAGCGGTGACATCTCTTATTATAATCGTCAAGTTGTGGAATATTATCAAAATTTAAATTCTAATAGCAAAAAAAAAGAGTAAATAATAAAATTCTTAGTAAAAAGAGATTGAAAAAAAACGTTAGAACATAAGAATTAATTAATGGGTAAGATAAAAAAGATTAGTTATAAGAAATCTTACGCTTATCTAAATGAAATATCTAAGTTATAGAAAGAGAGATAATATTGAAATGAAATTTTATGATCTAGGAACAGTGGAAGATTTATTGCTTAATAGAGTTGTTATTATATGTAAATATAAAGATCAATGGATTTTCTGCAAACAAAAAAACAAAGAAACATGGGAAATTCCAGGAGGGCATATTGAGGAGGGAGAAAATTGGTTTGACGCAGCGAAACGCGAATTATACGAAGAAACAGGTGCAACAAAATTTGAAATAAAACCAATTTGTTTATATACAATTTCAAAGTATGGAATACTTTGTTATGCAAAAATTGAAGAACTTGCTGAATTACCAGAATCTGAAATCGAAATAATAGAATGCTTTGATAAAATACCAGATAATTTAACATATCCATGGCATTTAAAGTTTTTTGAAAAAGTTGAAGAAACATTAAAATTTAATTAATAATTTTGATAAAGATATATTTTTTATTTTGTTTAAAAATTTTAACGGATTGAATATTAATCTTAATATAACCTCTGAAACTTTGTAAGTAAGCATTAATAAAAATAAAATAATTAAAGATATCTACATATTCACCTTTTTTATTAGCTTTAAAAGATGCAAAAATCGTTAACTTAGATTCTGTAAATTTAGAATTTAATAAATGAACAGATCTAGAAAATGTTAGAATTTATTATGATTTTTTTAAAGAACGTACAAAAGAATTTGAAGATTAGAAAAATTTTATAGTTTTTCTTGATTTTTTTAAAACAAAACTTGAAAATCAATTGATTATTTAAGAAAAAAAAGTTATTATATTAGATAAGGAGGTAAATTATGAAAAGTAAATTAAAAAGTTGGATTTTTGGGGTGTTAATAGTAGCTATTTTAGCTTTGCCAATAGTGGTTGATTATTTTAATAATAAAAAAGTAGCAATTATTTCTTACGATAAATATTCACAGCTAGTTACAAATGGAGATTTTGCTTTAGTATATTTTGGCGATACAAAAGATTCAGATTATACGGATGTTAATCAAACTTTAGTAGAAACGAGAAAAGAATTTGATGTAAACGTAAATGCTTTTGATTATACTAAATTATCTGATACTGAAAAATCAGAATTTCTAAAAGCAAATAATTTAGATGAAACAACAAATGGATGGATATTTATTAAAGATGGTAGTGTTCAATATATTCAAGTTGGAGATACTAATAAAACCAAATTAGATTCATTAGTAGATAAGTACTACAATGGAATAATACCTGAAGAAGAAATAGCATACAAAGTTCCGACAGACTCTGCTGCTTACAAAAAAATTATAAATAGTAAAGATGTAAATATGTCTGTTTTTGGAAAAACTTCTTGTAGTTGGTGTACTAAATTCAAATTAGTTTATAATGAAGTCGCATCTGAAAGTAAAGTTAATATTTATTATTTTGATTCAGACGTGTATAACCAAGATGAATATGATAAAATCTTGAAAATGGGATTAAAAATTCCGGCAGCATGTAGTGATAGTGGAGCCGCTGTACCATTAGAAAATGGATTTGGAACGCCATTAACATTATTCACTAAAAACGGAAAAGTAATTGACTGTATTAGTGGTTATGTAAATAAAGAAACTTTAGAAACCAAACTGAAATCAGTTGGAATGCTTAAGTAGGAAAGAGGAAAATATATGTTTTCGACATATGAATTAGTTAAACAGTTCAAGAAAAAATATCCTTTTTCTGTAACTTGGAAAAGACTAAAGAAACACTGTGAATTGTTGGATAAATACTTACATCCTAATGAAAAGGTGATTTTTGCTTTTGCAGGGCAAAATGATAATATCCCGTCTAGTTTTTTTAACACCGCGGTGTTAGCGTTAACAAACGAACGAATTATTATTGCTCAAGATCGATTGATAGTAGGATATGATGTTACATTTGTCACGCCGGATTTATATAACGATTTAAAAATAGATGGTGGATTAATCTGGGGAACTATAATAATTGATACCGTTAAAGAAACTATATATTTTTCTAAACTTTCTAAAGCTTCTTTAGCAGAAATTCAAAAAACTTTGACTGCTTACATGATTGAGGCTAAAAAAAAGTATCCTAAAAAAGAGGGGAATTCTTAGCGAATTCCTTTTTATAAGAGGAGAATTAATTATGAGAAAAATATACATTTTAATTTCATTATTAATAACAATATTTGGATTTTTTGTTTTGATTTTATATTTGCCTCGAAATTATATGATTGAATACAAAATTAATGATTTTGTAGTTAAAGAAGTTTTTGATAAAGTTCAGAAAAATTATTATATTACTATCAAATATAATAAAAAAGAGTATCCTTTAATTTATAAAAAAGAATATTCGAGAATACGCAAAATTATTTCATCAATAAAAGAGTATAGTAATAATAAAGAAAATTGTTTAGCGGTTAAAGTAAATAAAAAAGTTTTTCCTGTTTGTTATAAAGAAGAAGAGCTAATTGACTTTCGTCTTTTATCTAAAGATATAACAGATAATTTTAATAATTTAATAAAAATAAAATCTGAAAAAGTAATTGATAACTATAATAAAACTAAAATTTATAATTATAATGAAAATCTTTTCTTAATATGGAATTACAAAGGTTATGATTTATTAAGTGTTGATAAGAATGATAAGTTTAATCTTTTAAGTGAAGATAATTATGAAAATAACTTAGTATATAAATATAACAACTATTTACTTACACCAAATTATGATCAAAAATATATTTTTAATGAATTATTTGTGATTAATACAGATAAACTAGAATTAAAAACTTTTAATTTAGAACAAGATATATCTTATTCCAGTTTTTATTTAGGAACTGTAAAAAACGATTTTTATTTACTTGATAAGAAAAATAAAAAAGAGTATCAAATCAATCTAAAAAAAGAAAAAATAAAAATTGTTGGTAATGAAAAGACAAATGCTTTATTTTATGATAGTGGTTGGAAAAATGTATCTATTAATAAATTAATTAATAATGAAGATATATTTAGAAATAGAAATAAAGAATATTATAAATTAGTGGATAACAAATTATATTATGAAATAGACAAATTTCAAATCTTAATTTCTAATAAAAGAATAAAGGATATAATTTATCAAAATGAGAGTCAAGTATTTTACTTGGTAGATAATATAGTATATGAATATAATTTAAATGATGGAGAAGTTAAACTGTTAGAAAATAATGAGTGGAATTTTAACTACGAAAACCAAATCTTTATTTTTGATTAACACAAATGCCTAATAAGAATACTTTATATTAGGTGATGAATATGGAAATGTATAATATAAATATCCCAGATACAATAAAAGAAATTGAATATTTTACGTATTATACAATGGAAAAAAACGGGACTTTATTTGAACTTGCAAGGCTTAAAAATGTTAATCCAAAATTGCTAGCAATATTAAATGGTTTAGATCCTAATGACTATATATTTAAAGATCAAATGATTATGTTGCCCCAAAATAATTATTCTTATTATATAACTAAAGATGGTGATACTTTAGATACGGTATCTAAAACCTTTAATTCTCGTCTGGATGAAGTTTTAAAAAACAATCAAACAATTTATTTATCTGAGGGACAATTACTGGTTAATAAAATAAGATAAGAAAAGGTGTTTTTTCTTATTTTTTAATGGTATAATTATTATAGATAATAAGGGTGATAAAAATGATATTGAAAAAACCTTACGCATTTTTAATAAAAAATTTTAAAATAATTCACATTCTATTATTTGTTATGGTTATATTTATTAATAATAGATATAGTAATATAACTTCATTTTTTTCAAGTTATGTTAAGAATAATGCCGGAGAAAATGCCGAAATAGTTGGGACGTACATAAACTTCTATATATATTTAGCCACTTTTTTAGTAATAACTTTTGCTTTTATAATGTTATTATTAATGCGGAATAAAAAGAAACCTACAACATTTTATATTTTATTATTTATATACTATTTAATATTATTAATTTCTATAATTTTCGCATACAGTACGATAAGCTCTTTATTATATAACTCAATAACTCAACAAGAATCAAGAGCTTACAGAGATGTGTATTTAATACTTTCTTTGCCGCAATACTATTTTATAGTTTTGAGTTTAATTAGAGGAATTGGTTTTGATGTAAAGAAATTTAATTTTAGTAAAGATTTAGCAGAATTAGAAATAAAAAGTGAAGATAATGAAGAATTTGAGTTTGTTTTAGGGACAGAATCTTATAAATATAAAAGAAAAATCAGAAGAGCATTAAGAGAAATAAAATATTATATATTAGAAAATAAATTAATTATTTCAATTATAGTTGGAGGTGTCATTTTATTTTTAATTGGTTATTCAATTGTTAATTTTAATTTTCTTAATAAGGTTTATAAAGTTGGCAGTACGGG